>QIIF01000057.1 GCA_003231075.1 Candidatus Falkowiibacteriota bacterium
TTTTTATTATAATCTAATTCCACAAATCAACTATAAATGTTTTATTTAACTTTTAGTTTCAGATTTTTGGCTTTAGAATTAATTTTATGCCGCAAGAAAACATTATCTTGCCAATCGCCGGTATGACCTGCGCGTCATGCGCGATGACAATTGAGAACGCTTTAAAAAAGACAGACGGCGTTATTAGCGCCAATGTTAATGTCGCCACTGAAAAAGCGACAGTGGAATATGATAGCGAGAAGGTCAGTTTGGATAAAATTAAAGAAGCGATTAATAATACCGGATATACGGTAGATGAAGAATAGATTGGCAATTAAAATTTCTACCGAGTTTTAGCTTCGTAGTGTCACGGTACGCGGCTAAAGCCGCCCGAACCCTGAGCTAAAGCTCGGTAGAAATATAATTTATAGATTTTAAATTTATGTTTAGTAAAAAAAATAATATTTCTCTCTCTAAAGACGAAAGAAAAGTAAAAACCGCCGGCTTTAAAATGTGGGTGGCTTGGGCTTTTACCGCGCCGATTATAATTTGGATGCTTTTTGAAATGAGCGGCCGCGTTTGGCCAAATCGGTTGGTTTTTAATTTAGGGATGATTGTTTTGTCAACGCCAGTTATGTTTTGGCTGGGAAAAAGCACGCTGCGTTCAGCGTGGATAGCCATTTCCCATAAAAACGCCAACATGGATGTGCTGATCGCTCTCGGAACAGTTGTTTCTTATTTAACGGGGTTTGCTTCCCTGTTTTTATCTTTGGCTAATTATGCCGGTGTAGCTGGTATGATTATGGCTTTTCATTTGACCGGCCGTTATGTGGAAATTAAGGCCAAGGGACGGGCGTCGCAAGCCATTAAAAAATTATTGGAACTTGGCGCTAAAACGGCAAAAATCATAGTTGACGGAGAGGAAAAGGAAGTGCCGATTGAAGAGGTTAAATTAAATGATATTATGATTGTGCGGCCGGGAGAAAAAATTCCGACAGACGGGAAAATTATTGAGGGAGAAAGCGCTATTGATGAATCAATGGCAACCGGCGAATCAATGCCAGTCCAACGAAAAGCCGGCGATGAAGTTATCGGCGCTACCGTAAATCAAAAAGGAATGTTAAAAATTAAAGCGACTAAAGTAGGAAAAGACACATTTTTATCGCAGGTTATCAAGATGGTGGAAGAATTGCAGGGATCTAAAGTGCCGATTCAAGAATTCGCCGACAAGGTGACAAGCTATTTTGTGCCGTCGGTTTTAGGCATTGCCGCTTTGACATTTATTTTATGGATAATATTTCCAAACAGTTTGGGTGCGATCACGGTTTGGGCTCAAAACTTCTTGCCGTGGGTGACTCCCGGGTTGGGAATTTTAACAGCGGCTATTTTTGCCACAGTGGCGGTGCTGGTAATCGCTTGTCCTTGCGCCTTGGGGTTGGCAACGCCGACGGCGTTAATGGTCGGCAGCGGACTGGGCGCGGAGCATGGAATTTTAATCCGCAGCGGCGAGGCGATTCAAACAATGAAAGATCTTAAGGTGGTCGTTTTTGATAAAACAGGGACCATTACCAAGGGAAAGCCGGAAGTTACGGAAATAATCGGTGAACAAAAACGGGAGTTATTACAGATTGCCGCTTCGCTGGAAAATGCTTCCGAACATCCAATCGGGCAGGCGGTAATCAGTAAAGCCAAAGAAAAAAGAATAGAACTATTGGATATTAATAATTTTGAATCTATTACCGGACATGGCATTAAGGGCGATATCGGCGGCCGGAAAATTTTAATCGGCAACGAGAGTTTAATGCGGCAATTTAATATTGGTATAAATTCGGACACCAAACAAATAAAGGAAAAATTGGAAGATGAGGCAAAAACCGTTATGCTGGTCGGCATTGGCGGTAAATTAGCAGGTATGATCGCGGTAGCCGATACGGTGAAAGAAGATTCCGCCGGCGCTATCGCGGAATTAAAAAAGATGAATGTAAAAACGGTGATTATTACCGGCGATAACAAGCGCACGGGAGAAGCGATTGCCAAAAAAGTGGGAGTTGACGAAGTTCTGGCGGAAGTTCTGCCGGAACAAAAAGTGAAAGAAGTGCAAAAATTGCAAGAAAAATATGGAATTGTAGGCATGGTCGGCGACGGTATCAATGACGCTCCCGCGCTTAAACAGGCCAATGTCGGCATTGCCATCGGCACGGGGACGGATATTGCCATTGAAGCGGCTGATGTCACCTTGGTTTCCGGTAAAATTTCCGGCGTAATCAGGGCAATTAAACTTTCCCGCGCCACCTTTAAAAAAATAAAACAGAATTTATATTGGGCGTTCGGTTATAATATCGCCGCCGTTCCTTTGGCAATGATGGGGTTGCTGCATCCGGTTATCGCCGAGATTGCCATGGCGACAAGCTCAATCAGCGTGATAGCCAACGCCAATAGCTTACGCAAAGTGAAGCTGGACTAATTATTAAAATAAAAAAAACGCGGAAAATATCATTTCAATAAATGCTGTAATAATATTTTTAGCGTCGCGTAAACAATATGAAAAAAACCATTATAATATTGGCGGTGTTAATCGTTTTATTAGCCGGAGGCATAGTGTTCGCGGATAAGTATGGCCAAAAAAAGAATAATACGATTGCCGGCGGCGGGAAAACAACGGCAACGCCGAGAGAGGCAAGAACCGGCGCTTCCGCCAGCGTCGGCCATATTGATTTTCAAGCAACCGTGGAGACAAAACAAAATTTTAACGCGTTAAACGCCGAATTCGGCGGTAAGCTGGACAAGCCGGCTTTAAATTCGTCAACGCAGATAGTGTTGATTATGAATAATCATCGCGATGATTTATCGGCGTTTGATTACAAAAAACTGTCAACTTTGAACGGCGTAGCGGCTAATAATTGGCGGCAGCTTGACAATCAAATGGGAGGGCACCATGTTAAAGGTGTTTTAATATTTCCTAAAACGGAAAATCCGCAATCGCTTGTGATAAAAGGTTTGCCGGTAGGCGAGGTGGTTTTAACATTTTAAATTATTGTTAAAGAATTTGAATATTGGGGGTTGGGAATTGGGGGGACTATAAATATAATGCGCTGTTAGGATTAATCTATTATGAAGCTAAAAATTAAACCCATAAATTTCGGCTTGCTGGGATTGGCGGGCATGATGATATTTTACTATGTCATATTGGCGGCAACCACCGGCGATTTATTGCATCCTTTCTTTTTCTTTATTATAAAATGGTATTTTTTGGCTCCGCTTTTTTTGGGTTTCGGGTTGCAGATGTTTCTTTTCCAAAAATTGCGGATAGTTGTCCATGAGAATAGCTTAAAAATGGCGGGAGCCGCGGCCGGTACCAGCGGCGCGGCTATGGCGGCTTGCTGCGCCCATCATCTTGCCGATGTGTTTCCATTATTGGGGCTGGCGGGAGCCGCGGCGGCGGTAAGCGATTATCAGGATTGGTTTTTGGGCGCGGGAGTTTTAATGAATATTATTGGCGTGATTTATATGTGGGTAAAATTAAAACAACATACTGAAATGGCATGTTGTAAAACAGATAAAAAATAAATTTTGTGAATATGCGGCAAACAACTATTTCCGAAAAACAAACTTTTGAATTCGCCAAGAAATTCGCCCGAACATTAAAGGGCGGAGAGGTTATCGGATTAGTGGGAGATCTGGGCGCTGGCAAAACGGTTTTCGCCAAAGGATTGGCGGCCGGATTGGGCATTAAACAAAATATCACCAGCCCCACTTTTGTCTTGATGAAAGTGTATGAAGTTAAAAGTTTAAAGTTTAAAGTTAAAAATTTGTGTCACATTGACGCTTATAGAATAAAATCGCCCCAAGACATAACCGCCATCGGCGCGGAAGAATATTTTAACCGGTCCGACGCGATAACCGTCATTGAATGGGCGGATAATATAAAAAAAATCCTGCCCAAGAAGACAAGATATATTAAGATTGAAATTACAGAGTTAAAAAAACGAAAAATAATAAATTGTCAATAATATTACGCAATTTTATCTTTTTTGCCAAGCATTATCCATCCTATTCCGATAATACCCAGTATAATCATCGCATCCGCTATGTTGAAAACAGTAAAATAACTTAAATCCAAATAATCTATCACATATCCGTAGTTGAGCCGATCCGCGAAATTGCTTGTTGCCCCCAAAATAATGGAAATTAAAAAAATTGCCTCTAATGGCCTTTTTTTGTTTATTACATAAATTAAATTACAGATAAGCCCTAAAATAATGAAAATAATGGTTATATTTAAGAATATGCCGTTAAACGGCAAGGAAAAGGCGATATTGTAGTTTGCGGTAAAATCTAATTTAAAAAAATCTCCAAAAATATTTATTGCGTTTTTAAAATAACCGTTAATAGCTAAAAATTTAAAAAATCGGTCTAATATAACGAAAAAGATGATAATCGCGTATAGTGTTACCATCTTTTTTTTATGTAAAGCCATATTGTTTCGTTTATTAAATTGGCGGCAATTCCGATTAAGCGCGCGCTTGGAGCTTGCTCTTGCATTCCACGCAAGCGCTCGCCACCGGACGGGCAAGCATGCGCTTTTCGCCGATTTCCTCGCCGCAGTACTTGCAAATGCCGTATGTACCGTCTTTCATTCTTTTTAAAGCGTTATTAATATCTCTTAATGTGCTTTCCAGCACTTTTTCAGTGGCTATGTTTGTAGTGTATTCGCCTATTTCCATAGCATTTTCTTCCGGTTTGCTTCCAATATCAGGAAATTTGGCTCTGGGCTCTCCTTTTTCGCCGGTGTCTTTCTCGGTAATATTTTTTAATTCTTTTTCAACTTGATTTTTCCTCTCAAATAATTCTTTTTTAATTTTTTCTATAGTCGTTTTATTCATAATATTGTTTTATTGTTAATAAATTGTTTCGACAACGGCTTCATTAAGTTATATT
>QIIF01000006.1 GCA_003231075.1 Candidatus Falkowiibacteriota bacterium
TCTACTTGATAAACTTTCTACTTGATAAACTTTCTACTTGATAAACTTTCTACTTGATAAACTTTCTACTTGATAAACTTTCTACTATTAATATTATCCGCTTTTTCTTCTAAAAATCTTATCGGTAAACCCTTTGTGGCTTTTACCCTCTACCTTTGTATGCCCGCCTCTTCCTTCCATTCTCGGATCAGTAATTTTCTTTCCTTTCTCAACAGCAGCTTCTTTTGTTATTTTTTCCGCTTTTTCATCCTTTTTGTCCTCTGTCTCTTTGACAAAAGATGACATTTTTTCTGTTTTTTTGTTTTCTTGCTTTATTGTTTTATTACCTTCTTCGCTTCCCAATTTAATCGGCGCTTCTATTTTTTGTTTTTTCGGTCCCTTAACGCCGCTGTCTTTAATTTCCGCTAAAATCAAATTGATATGGCTGCTTCTTTTGCGGAGCGGAGTCGCTCGTCCATAAGCCCTGGGCATCCATCGGTGCGTGGTTGATCCTTCGTCAACTCGTATTTCCTTAATGAATAAATTATCTTTATCCAATTCAAAATTATTAACAGCGTTGGCAATAGCGGAATGTACTAACTTTGCAACCGGTTTAACCGCTAATTTCTTAACAAATTTCAACTGATCTAACGCTTTCCACACTTCCATTCCGCGCACAACATCAACCACCAAACGAATCTTTCTTGGCGACATTTTAATATGTTTTACATTTGCTTTAATTTCCATAATTTAGCTTGTAACTTATAGCTTTTAGCTTGTAGCTTTTTAGGAATAATCCTACAAGCTAAAAACTAAAAGCTAAAAGCTATATTTCTATTTTTTTGATTGATCCTTCGCCATCTTTCCTCCATGGCTTACAAACTTTCTGGTTGGCGCGAATTCTCCCAATTTATGACCCACCGATTCCTCGGTGATAGAAACCGGCGTATGCAGCCGTCCGTTATGCACACCGATAGTAAACCCTACCATCTCCGGCGTAATTGTGCAAGCGCGATCCCATGTTTTAATAACCGTCTTATCATCCGGCTTTAAATTTTTTATTTTATTCAAGAGCCGCTCATTAACATAAGGCCCTTTCTTCAGTGATCTTGACATTTTTTTAGCTTGTAGCTTGTAGCTTGTAGCTTGTAGTATTTTACAAGCTAAAAACTAAAGGCTAAATTATTTTCTTTTTTTCTTTTTTCTTCTTTTGATAATTAACTTATCTGACTGCCTGTTTTTTCTTCTGGTCTTTACTCCCAATGCCGGCTTTCCCCATGGTGTTTTCGGATGTTTTAATCCGATTGATTGGTTCCCTTCACCGCCGCCATGCGGATGATCTGTCGGATTCATAGCCGTGCCGCGTACGGTCGGCCTTATTCCCAAATGTCTCTTTCTTCCCGCTTTTCCTATCTTTATATGCCGCCTGTCCGGATTGCTCGCTTGTCCTATTGAGCATAAACAATCTTTTTTTATTAATCTTATTTCACCCGAAGGCATCTTTATTTGCGTATACTTATCTTCTGTTCCCATCACATTGGCGGTATTGCCCGCTCCCCGCGCCAATTGAGCTCCCATGCCCGGTTCCAATTCAATATTATAAACAGCTACTCCCGCCGGAATATATTTTATAGGCATAGCATTGCCTATCTTTATTTCAACTTGTTTTTTTGAACTGATAATTTCATATCCGATTTTTAAACCAATCGGCGCGATAATGTATCTCTTTTCTCCGTCATTGTATTGCAACAACGCGATCCTCGCGCCCCGATTCGGATCATATTCAATGGACGCTACTTTGGCGGGAATATCAAATTTATCTCGCTTAAAATCAATTACACGAATATATCTTTTAGCGCCGCCTCCCCTATGCCGGATCGTAATCTTTCCTTGTGAATTTCGTCCGCTTCTTCTTTTTCTAATCATAATCAAATTCTTCTCCGGTTCTTTTTTGGTAATATCGGAAAAATCATCAAAACTCATCCCTCTCCTTCCCGGTGTTGTCGGTTTTACTTTTTTAATTCCCATTTTTTTAGTTGAAAGTTAAAAAGTTGAAAGCTATAAAATTTATTGATGACTACTTTCTACTTTATGAACCTTACAAACCTCTAACTAACTACACTCCTTCGTAAACTTTAATACTTTCTCCCTTTTTTAATGTTATAATCGCTTTTTTCCAATCCTTTCTTTTGCCTCTTGTTCTGCCCTGTCCGACTTTCTTGCCCTGCATCCTTATTATGTTAACGCTTACGGGCTTAACTCCATAAATTTCTTGAATTGCTTTAGCTACTTCTATTTTATTAGCATTTTTCGCTACTTCAAAAAAATATTTATTCAAAGAATTCATTACACTCGCTTTTTCAGTGACCAACGGTCTAATTAACGCCTTATACGCATTATCATATTTTCTTTTTCCATCTTTTTTTCCTTCAACATTTTTTTTATCTTCATATATTTTTTTTACGCTCTCTTTTTTTTCATTATCAACCTTAGCTGTTTTTTCACCAACATCCTTTTTATCTTTATCTTTATCTTTTTTTAATTTATCCAATAAGCCCATAGATTTAGTTGAAAGTTATAAAGTTGAAAGTTATAAAGTTTTTTACAACCACTTTCTGCTTTATAAGCTTTATGCTTGTTTATATTTCTCTTCCAATCCCTTGACTGCCTCAGCCGTTATTATTAAATCTCTATATCTCAACAAATCAACTATATTTATATTATCTGAATTAATAATCTTCACTCCCGTCAAATTCCTTCCGGAATTTTTAACCTTATCATCCTTTTTATTATTAATAATTAAAACACTGCGCTTTACCTTTTTTTCTTCCGTTGCGCTATTTTTTTTATTGCCGTCTATCGCGTTTAACATTCCATTAAACATCTTGGTTTTAAATTCACCCATCTCTAATTTATCCAATATCACCAAATTATCACTTCCCGCTTTATCACTTAAACCCATAAGCATCGCTTTTTGTTTCATTTTCTTATTGATTTTTTTGGAAAAATTTCTTGCGCTGGTGGGGCCGAAAGTGACTCCGCCGCCAATCCAAATCGGAGAACGGGACGAACCGGCTCTGGCTCGGCCTGTTCCTTTTTGCTTCCATGGTTTTTTGCCGCCGCCCCTAACTTCCGATCTTCCTTTTGTGTGCGCTAAAACCTGCCTTTCATTCGCCATTTGCGCGACAACCGCCTGATGCACCAACGCCTCATTTACTTTAACGCTAAAAACCTTGCCGGACAACTTCAAGTCCCCGACTGTCTCGCCTTTTTGGTTGTAAATTGTAGCATTTAGCATCTTAGGTATAATTTTTAATTTTTAATTTTTAATGATTAAAGTTATGCTGATTTAGATAATTTTTTTTCTTCACCTTCTTTCTCAATCTTTTTACCTTCTACAGCTTTAGCGGCGGCTGGTTTCTCATCCACCTTCTCACCTTCTTCCGACCTCTCTATTGTCTTTTGGCTATTGTCTGTTGTCTTGTTATCAACAGCCTCAACCACCTTCTCTTCCACCACAGTCTTCAGCTCCCCGTCTCCGGATATAAAAATCAACCCGTTCCTCGCTCCCGGTACGGCTCCTTTAATATATAAAATATTATTCTCTTTATCAATCTCAACGATTTCCAAATTATTAACGGAAACCTTATCTCCACCCATTCTACCCGGCATCCTTACGCCCTTAAAGACATGGGCTGGTCCGGTGGCTCCGATTGAACCCGGCATACGAAGCTGATCCTTGGTTCCATGGCTTTTATTCTGTCCATGAAAGCCATGCCTTTTAACAACTCCCTGAAAACCTCTGCCCTTGGATGTTCCGCTAACTTTTACAATATCACCCTGTTCAAAAGCGCTCGCGTCAATCACATCTCCTATATTTAAATTAACATCATCCGTAATCCTGAACTCCTTTAAATACCTTAAATTAGTTTTGAGTTTTGAGTTTTGAGTTTTGAGTTTTGCTAAATGTCCCTTCTGCGGTTTAGCGATATTTTTTTCTTTCTTTTCTCCATATCCAATCTGCGCGGCATTATAACCGTCTTTATTATTATCTTTAACTTGCGTAACAACACAAGGACCAACCTGAACCTTGGTAACGGCAACCACATCGTTGCCCTTCCAAATTTGCGTCATTTCTATTTTTGCGCCTAATATAAATTTCATAAAAACCTATTAATCTTTGAATCTTGTAATTTTTGAATCTTTAAATCTTTAAACAAAAAAACCGGTCTTTAATAAAACCAGTAACAATATTTTCCGCCGAACCTCAACTCAAGTTTATTCTAAACTCGCCTTGAAGTTTGATGAAAAACTTTATTTTACTGTTTTATTTATTAAAATTCAACCTCCGCTTTTAGAATTATTTATCATTCAAACACTTCCCGACTAAAATGGGGGTTGCCTGAACAAAATAATAACTCTTTTAATATTTAATCCCCCAACCCCCTTTATCAAGGGGGCGTGTCGTCGGAAGCCCCCGCGGATATTGGGGGTTGGGGGGATTTTTATATTCGTATATTTGTAAATTTGTAATTGATTCCCGCCCAAGGCGGACAAGTGTGATTTGTAGAGCTACATTTTTATCTCCACATCAACTCCGGCCGGAAGATTTAAACTGGTTAACGCTTCAATGGTTTGCGCCGACGGCTCAATAATATCAATCAATCTTTTATGAATTCTCATTTCATACTGGTCGCGCGCGTCTTTATGGACAAAAGTGGATCGGTTAACAGTGTATTTTCTTTTTTCAGTCGGCAAAGGTATGGGGCCGAATATTTTAACTCCGCTTCTTTGGGCAGTCTCAATAATGGTTCTGGTTGATTCATCAATCACCCGATGGTCAAATGCCTTAATCTTAATGCGAATTCTCTGCTTAAACTCCTCCGCATTCGCCGCGTCATCTTGTTTGTTTTCAACTTTATCTTTTGTATCTGAC
>QIIF01000028.1 GCA_003231075.1 Candidatus Falkowiibacteriota bacterium
AAGCATTTATTATTTCCGGAGGTATATTATTATCTTTTAAAATTTGAATAACCAACCCCATATGAATCGCGCCGCTGGCCTGCCCTGTCCCCATAATATTATGAGCCAACCCTTGCTCGCCCGGGTTTAATTTAAGCATAGCCAATGCCGCTCTTGTCGGCACCCAATTTTCCGATGTATGCGGCATACCGGTTTTATATTCTCCCAAACCTAACCGGCCGGTATCTCTCGCGAATGCCTGCAATTGAACTTTTAACATCTCTGACAGCTGAGCGGCATCCGCCTCATCTTGAGACGCCTCCGTGTATCTTCCATTTTCCATTCTAACCGCGCCAAAAGCCGAAAATTGTTTAACATTTTTTGCCAACTCTCCAATCTCACCCACCAAAGACAAGGCGGTTTGTCTGGTAAACCCTCCCTCCTTCTGTAAACGACCCGCAAAGTCAATCATTCCATCTCTGCCGGTACCCAAATCCATATCTCTTAAAAATTCATTATAATTTCCCTGTCTGGCTAATTTTTTAGTAATAGCTGATACTAAGCCCTGCTGCCCGCCTTTTAACGCCTCTCTGAGAACCTGGACTAATTGATCGGGATTTTCAATATTACTAATTCTTTTAGTGCCCTCTGATTCCAACTCGCTCTTAGATAAAGCTCTTTCTTCATGTATGCCTTTTAGATTATATGACCCTGCCTCGCTCTTATATTTTAAAATTTTAGCATCTATATTACCCACCTTTTCATCATCAACAATTCTTTTGTCGTTGTCAATTTTTTCCATTTTCTCCCGAGAAAAGTCATTTGATTTTTCTAACAATTCTTTTCTATCTCTCTCTTCTTTGTTCATCGTACCGACAATAATACCATTTTTACCTATACTATCAATTGCTTCTTCATTACTTTTTATACTGTTCAAATAATCTAACTTCTTTTGATCAAGTTCTGTTCTTTCCGCGCTAGTCATATACTTGTCTTTTTTTTCTTCTTCTTCTTTGAGGAACCCTTCGCTACCTTTAATATAATTTCCCTGATTATCTTTTTCTCCCATTATCGCCGCTATTTTCCTGTCTCTCTTTTTATTACTTTGAAAAAATTTCTTTACGCCCTCTCTGCCTCCGGAAATATTTTGCCAAGCCAAAGACCCTGTTGATGCCAGCGCGAGCTTGCTTCTTATATAGCCCGGATGTTTGCCGTTTTTTTGCAATTCTCCATCGGCGGTACTCAAAACTTTATCATAAAGTTTACTGGTCCTTTCTTTTTTATTGCTTTCCATTTTTGCCGTTAACCTTCGATAACCTCTTGCCACATTAAGATCAACCCCGACCTTTTGACTTGCAAAATCAACCGCCCATCCACCTGAATTCTTTAATCCCTTAAGTGCCACCCCTTTACCTGTTTGTATAGCCGCCATTCCTTTCCCCGCCATACCTCCCGCCGCGCCGCCCATTGACTGGGTTACCATTAATCCGCCGATAAGAAGGCCTATTGTTATTAGGTATGTTTGGAAACTGCCTTCGCAAAAAAATCCGCTGATGCCGGCGCATATCTCTTGCCCGCCCGAAGCGGAAGTAAACGACCCAAGAGATTTGGCTGACTTATCGGCCGTAAACAGCGCCAGCCAAATGAAAAACGCCAAAATAGGTCCCACGACAACTTGTTTAATAAAATCCTCCCAAATCTTTCCGACATATTTTTGCAAGGCGGGGAAGGCAAATCCTAAAAAAACAAGAGGCGATAAAATAGTATAAATCCAGAGCATCACCACTCTCATAATCAAAACGCCCAATAAAACCACGACAATAATAATGGTAATAATCATAGCCAATAATCCGGCGATAAAAGCGGCCGCCACCGCGAAATTGGTAACTGATTGGTCTCCTGTTAATTGTATGCTGTTAATATTTTGAGTATTAAATAAAGATATTAAATTTCCAGTCGCGAAATTACCGAAACCGCTGACAAAAGTAAGCATTATTACTTGGGAAAAATCAATAATAACCCCAAAAATCATTTTGGAAAAATTTATTAAAACCGCCATTATCAAAAGCTTGGGGAGCATTTTTTTTGCGTTATAACTTTCAATTCGCAAAATCGTGCCAAAAGCGATAACTAATAGAATTAAAACAAAAAACATATTAACCAAGTCCCTGACAATCACCCAGCCGACTCTAACCGCGTCAACATTGATAATATTGTTAAATTTAGATACATTAACTAAAATCTCAAGAAGCAGCGCTAATATTACGCCGAGCGCGATAGATATTACAGATGTTATCGTCCCGATTAAAGTGGCGATGATAGCGCCAAGCGAGCTGCTTATAACGCCGCCAACGGTGGTTTCCGCGTTAACCGCGCGCAATCCGACCAATAATAAAACAGCAACGGCGGAAAATAGCCATAAAGCGATTTTTTTGTTTTTAATTTTATTATTGATAAAACTAATCATTTTCAAATTAACTAAATAATGCTTTTATCGCGTCAAGAGATCCCAGCCCAAGCGATCCGATTATATCCCAAACCCATTTTATTTTATCCCAAAACCCCGCGCCCATAAATCCTACTATTAAAGAGAGGAACGCGAACGCCGACAAGATAATAAACAAAGCCATTAAATCTAAAAATAACAACCCCATCACCTCTACTATCCCAAAAGCCGTGCCGGCTACATTTTTGGAACTGTGTTCTCCCGTTATTTGTTTGGGGATCCATTCCTCGCCCAGCTTGCAAAACGCGCTTGGGAAAACCCAGCGCAAGAATACATGCGTATTGATATAAATCAAAGAAAGACCGAAACTCGGAACTAAAACCGTCCATGCCCATTTAAGCGCTCTATTAGTCCCCATTTTCGCCGGATCCATCACTTTCTTTTTTAGCTTATCTTTCGCTTTTTGCTTTAAATCCATCGCCCGCCGCGCCGCTATTACCTTTTCTCTTAATGTCCGCGGCTGTTCCGCTCCGCCATCGGCGTTATCGGCGGCTCCCTGCTTTTTCTGCCGCATCTCCCGCTCCGCGTATTTTTCCTGCGCCGGACCGGCCAAATTCTGATTATTTAATAATATATCATCAACATTTGACATAATTTTTAAATCCTTATCCAAGGATTATTTGCATTTAAAACCAATCTCTTTTTTATCATTCTCTTCTCCCGCCTTTGTTAAAAAATCCAACACCCTGAATATCTCGCCTATTTTTTTATCGTACTTACTTTCTATTTCAGCTATTTTTACAGCTAACCCCTCATAAGTTGAAATGAACTTTCTCATACTTACGAATGTCCGCATAATGGCAATATTTACTTTTACCGCTCTTGCGCTTTTCAATACGCCGGACAACATGGCTATGCCCTGCTCCGTAAAAACATAAGGCAGTTTTCTTAAGCCCATCTTTTCTTTATTGGATATCACAATTTGTGATTTCCAATTCTCCATTTCCTCTATAGACAGCTGAAACATAAAATCTTCCGGGAAACGATTAATATTCCTTTTAACCGCCTGCACTAAAACACGTGTTTCAACACCATATAAACGGGCTAAATCACGGTCAATCATAACTTTTTGCTTCCTAATAAACAAAATCTTATTTTCCACTGTTTCAATTGGAATAATATTTGCCATAAATTATAATTTTCCATTTTAAGCCGCAATTTGCGGATTAAAAACGCTTTTTTTACTAACAAGGACTTCATTGGCTCCATGCTGCGCGTGGAGCCGTCGGGGTCATCAACTGTATCCATAGTTTTTAATCCCCCCAATATCCGCGGGGGCGTTAACCCCATCAGCCCCATAACAAAGGGGAAATTATAATAGCCGCGGGGACTATTTACACTCAAACCCCGTAAAATAAGATTTGAGCCTTTTCTTTAAAAACATTTTACCATAACGCGTTTTAAGATATTTTTCTCTGCGTGTGGCATCCCTGGCAATGTTGCTCAAATCTTAATTTTAAATTTTTTGTATAACCGGTATATAATTTATTATCTTTCTGACTTAATAAAACATAAACATAATACATACTTCTTATAAAAAATTTAAAATTATTTCATGGGGTAAACCCAATTTCTTTTTTATTATCCTCTTCTCCCGCTTTTGTTAAAAAATCCAACACTCTGAATATTTCACAGGGCAAGAACATACGGCAAATATTTTATATGAACCCCTTTCTGACGAAAATTTTTCTTTATTTATCCGTCGCCACAATCCACGCCGGGAAATACTCCAATTTTCCGCAATCGTTAATGGCTGATCCGTTGCTGCACCATCCCCAATTATCTTTTATCACAATACCTGGATGGATAACGCAGCAATCGCTTCCGGCGCAAATATAGCCGCTGCCATCGCCGTCATAATTAACCGCCTCTTCGCCGGCGGCGCCGCAATAAACGGTATTTTGTTTTTCATCCGCTGTTTGATCAACTATATTTTTCTTTTTTAAGTCCCAAAAATTATATAAATGGTAAAGCGTATGCGGATTATCTTCATTGGGCAGGTCGCGTATTTCTATTCCGGTAGCGGCGGTGGCTTCATTATCTCCCCAATCAACATAATACATCGTCATCGGCAATTGCTGGCTGTCAAGTACGCTATTAAAGGTTAATTTGGCAAAACTGTTGCCGTAAATATGAATATTAGTAGCAATGCCATTCATTTTCACATTTTGAACTTTAGGCGGAATAGAGCAATAGTCATCAGTTGAAGTTTCACGGGTAGCTTTGTCGCATATTTTTTCCGGCGGCCCCCATGCTCCGGTTGTTTTTTCATAATGGCCGCTGGTGCCGACACCGCTCCATTTCCAATTCCAAACGAGATAACCTTGGGCAAAAAGGCGCTTTACGGCATCAAGGCCGTTTACGCTCGTATCTTGCGAATAATAATCATAAGGAATAGGA
>QIIF01000188.1 GCA_003231075.1 Candidatus Falkowiibacteriota bacterium
TATAAAAATATAATAATCCAATAATATTCTATAAACACCGCTACAAAAAGAATTTTTTATTCCAGTAAACCCATTTTTATATTGTCCGCCGAAAAATTCTTTAAAAAACAAGATAAAAAAATCTGCGGGCATCAACATTATGGGAAATTTTATTCTTAATTTTATTTTTATCGGCCAATCATATTCTTTATAATTATATTTTTCAACTTTATCAAAACTTCGCAAATAAATTTTTGCGTGTAATTTAGCCCACTTTATCCATTTGTTTTTGAGGAGATCTTTTACACTTTTATTTCCGTATTGATGATACAAAATCAAATTACTCTTTTCAACTATACCGTATGTTTTTGGGGAAAAATGCGGTATGCCTAAAATAAAAATTTTAGATTTGCGAAATAAGCACATTTTTCTTGACCAATACTTATTGATATAATTTTCTCCGTCCCAAAATGGCCAATAAAATTCAAAAGCGTCAATGTTTTTCTTCTCAACCAGTTTTTTTAAATTATTTTTAAAATCATCCGATAGATACTCATCTGCATCAATTTGTAAAATCCATTCATAATTTGCTTTTTCATAACTAAAAGGACGATGCGGCTCTGCCACGCCGACATATTTACGTATAAAAATATTATTAGTATATTTTTTGCAAATCTCTAAAGTTTTATCGCTACATTTACCATCGTGCACTATAATAATTTCATCAACCACATCTTTTATGCTATCCAAACATTTTTCTATTATTTTTTCTTCATTACGCAAAATTAAACAAGCCGAAATTCTATTACTCATAATTATTATTTTAGTATTAAAATTGTTTAAACTCAGATTTCTTTATTATTTTTATCTAATTTATGAAACTATTAATGCATAAATTAAGCGCTCTCACAACTTCTGCTCAATATATTCCCTGAAAGACAAAATTCTTTCCTGATCGTCGGGATTGATTAAAAAAGGAATAACATCTTGAGCCAGTTTATCCATATCCAGCTCTGACGACCTTTTTAGCACTTTGTTTTTAAGTTCTTTCTTAGTTATTTTATGCTCTTTGATTAAAAAATCATAATCAGGCATCGTTAGTCCCAATAAATAAGAAACATCGTAGAAATCACGCCCTTTTTCCCTCTTTCTTTGCAAAATGGCAATCAATTTCTGAGACAAAATAACAGCAGGAGAATTAACCAAAATTTTCCTGTATACATCAAAACCGCCTAATATTTTTATTTCCGGCTCAACTAATTTCCGCTTGCGAACCGCATCAACGCGCACTAAAATTTTTTCGTCTTTATGAACCGCTAAATTGTTGGCGAAAAGCAATTTAGGGAACTTAATATAACAATGGTAAGCGCCTTTTTCAACAAATCTAAATTCCAAGTCAAAACCCTTACTTTTCATATCTCCAACAACCTTTTTTAATATATTCTCAAAATCATTATAAGACAAGCTAAAATTATCAAAATCCAAATCTTCGGAAAAACGGGAACTGTGATAAATAATTCTGATCGCCGTTCCGCCCATAAAGCTTAGATGCTCGCTTCCGGCTTGTTTAAATATTGAATCCAGCAATTCATATTGCAAATATTCCACTAAAACCGCCTTTGGATTGCGGCGGAAAACTTCAGCCGGATATTCTTGTTTAATTTGATTTAAAGTCAGCATATTAATAATTTTAAAATTTTCATAATTTTTTTATTATCAGCCGCTAAAAAATATTTTTTCAGCTTCTTGCGGCTTAAGCCCTTAAGCGCGAATTCATTTAAACGCAACTCCTGAATATCTTCTTTGTTGTTGATGCGGGATGAATTCAGATAGACATAATCAGCCAACGCTTTTTCCGGTTCAGCCATTAAATAAACCAGGCCGTTATCATTTATTTTATTGTATCCGAAAAATAATTCTTGTTTTACGCGCTTAAAACTGAACATACCGAATTCATTTTTAAAAACTCTGGTAGTTTTCGTTGTTACGGAAGTGCAGTTATACACCATTTCCGGTATTAGCCCATATTTTGCCAGCGCCCACTCCAAACTCACATAACTCGGCTGGTATAAATTAAAAGCTATATACTCGCTTTTTAATAGCTCTTTTTTCTCCGCTAAAGCGTATACGCCATTTTTTAATTTAATTATATATCCTTTTTTTGACCATTCAGACAACTGATAAGGATAAATATTCAACCCCGTTAATTTCAAGTCTTGCAATGAAAAAATAGGATCTTTTAATTTTTTAATTAATTCAATGTATTTCATTTTCTTATTGTTTTTAATAATATTCTGAAATGATTATATCACATCCAAAAATGAAGTCAAGACAATCGTTGCTGTTTTTAATTCTTGCCGCTCGTAATGGAATTTTCGCCGGAAACATTTATTGTTTTTATAAATTCCTTAATTTTCCCGTTATCCGGCGCCAGATTTAGGGCTTTTCGCGCGTATTCCAACGCTTTATTCGTGTTACCCCGCTCTTTATACAATAAAGCGATGGAAAACGGCCAAGTGTAATCGCGCGGATTCAGCATATATCCCCTCTTATTATACCAAATCGCTTTATTTAAATCTCCTTTCCGGAAATAAATATCCGCTATTTTTCTGTAAACAACCAATCTATAAGGATTTATGCCGATTATTTTTTTATAATAAACCAATTGGGAGTTAATATCGTTTAATTTTTTATAACTCTGAATCATATTGCCGTAAACCTCTATAATAAAATTATTAATATCATCTCTATGATCTCTGTTTAGCCCCGGCGCGCTTAAGTCCGGTAAAACCGAAAGGGCTGTTTTGTAAACATCCAAAGATTTTTTATATTCTCCGGCGAAATAATACATGCGCCCTTGGCTTAAATATGAATCAGGCATAAACGGACTTTCAGCCGCTATTTTTTCATACGCTTTTTTCGCGTCAATAAAATATTTTTTGTTTTTATACTTGCCCAAAATAGTATAAAATTCCGCCTGTATAAATAATTCTATATAGCTATTATCGCTCCACTTGCTAATTTCTAAATTATTTTGAATATACCCCGCCAAACTGGCGCGATATGCCGGAGAATTTATTTTGCCGAATGTGCGCGCCGAATCATTAACCATAGACCAGTAATAATAACTTTGCTTATTGTTGAGCTTGAGCGTTAAAACATAATTTTTAAACATTTTCGGATAATTTCCGCGGACATAATCCTCTTTCGCTTGCCTGAAATAATACTCAGCCCTGACATTGTTTATATTGCCTATAATAAAATAAACGGCAAGAGCGGCGGATAAAATCGCGAAATATATAAACAAAATAAAATATATTTTTTTTGCCTTTCTAAAATCCAATATTTTTATTTCTTTAAAATCGCTGAGTAATATTATAATAACCCCGATATACGCCCAGAATATAATATTGGTTTCTATTACCGAAAAACTGAATAATAATGAAAATTGATACGCGGCGGCTCCCGTAATTAAAGAAAACAGCAACCAATCGTTTTTACCGTTAAATCGTTCGGACAGATAACTGGCGGCGGATAAAAAAATAACGGATAAAAAAATCGCGTAAGACAATAATAAAAATATTCCTCCCTCAAGCGCCAAATCCAATATAATATTATGCGCCCGATCCGAAACAGTGTTGATTTTTTCGTAAACCGACCATGACGGCTCGTAATAAGGCGTAAAAACAGTTTGTTGATTTTCAAGCCCATAACCGATAATCGGCGACTTGGCGATCGCGGCCTCGGCGGCCGACCAAGTATTAAATCTCATCGCTATGGATCCGGACTTAATATCAGTGATATTTTTAACTCTTTTAAGAAAAAAATTGCCGGGAGTATTCGTTGAAAAAGTGTTCGCGTATAAAAATAAAGAAAACATAATCGCCGTTATTATTAAAAAAACAACAATTGTTTTAAACGGCTTTTTCTTAATTGCGTAAAAATACAAAAAAACGCCGAAAAAAACGCCGAACACCAGCCCCATCCACGCGCCGCGAGTATAAGTAAAAATCAAGCCCAAAACCTGAAATATCAATATTAGGGCGTATAAAAATTTATGCAAAAATTTACCGCCGGTAATGACCTTGTAAACCGCCAAAAATATCGCCAGCAGCAAATAATTCGCCAAAAAAACCGGCTGGCCCATAGTTGACACTACTCGTCCGAATAAATAAGATCTTTGCCAAGATACGAATTCCAATCCCAGCCACTGCAAAATAGCGTAAAACGCGATAACAAAACTGCTCGCTAAAATCGCGATAATTATCCGGTTAATCCGTTTTTTGTCTTGTAAATGAAAAAGTAATATAAATAAAAACAAAAAATAATGCAGATACGCGAACAAGCCCTGTTGGCGCATATACGAACCCCAAAAACTTTGGTTCGGGTTTATGGAAAAAATAGCGGTTAAAGCCAAAACCAAAAAAAATAATAATACCGGAAATAAATATTTTTTCTTACCGATAATATAAAACTCTTTGGTTAAGATAATTCTAACTAAAACAAATATAACTATTATCTCAACCGTTATTTGAAAAATAGCGGCTTTATCAAGGGAATATAACGGATAATACTGGTAAAAAAAAGAAAAATACAAAGACGCGAAGAACACAATAAATATTATTCCCGCCTCAATTAAATTATCCAATATTTTCACAATTATTCTCTTCATACCAACTTGATAAACTTTCTACTTGATAAACTTTCTACTTTATAAACTTTCTACTTGATAAACTTTCTACTTGATAAACTTTCTACTTGATAAACTTTCTACTTGATGAACTTTCTACTTGATAAACTTTCTAAACTTTCTACTTGATAAACTTTCTACTTGATAAACTTGATAAACTTATTATACCACTAAATAAAAATAAATTCCCTTATCCGTTGCGGAAAGGGAATTTATTTATAAAAACGCTATTGGAATTAATACAGTCCTCCGGGGGTCGCGGCATGAAGTCCGGCGGGAACTCCTCCGGTAATCGCGCCTAAGCAATACTGAAAAGTGTATGAAGTGTATGACGATCCAACCGCCGCATATACATACGCGTTAGTGGTAGAAGTACAACTACCGTCAGCAGGTTTCGGAGCCGTAGGCACGGATTTCATATATGTAACGCTATTATATGAGACAGAGGAACCGGATACTTCTGTGGGCGGATATCCGCCCGCGTCATTATAATACAATTCTAAAGCGGTCTGAACCTGTTTAATATCGGAAACACGCCGGGCGTCTCTTGCTTTTTGCCTGGCGTTATTTAACGAAACTATGGCTAATGTTGATAATAAACCAATAATCGCTATTACGACCAATAATTCAATTAAAGTAAAACCCTTTTTATTAATTTTTTGCATATTTCACCTCCCCTCACATTACCCACAGTCATTAATTTAAACCTAGGAGTTAAACCAACCACATTGGGATAAAGATTTAATAAATAAATTGCGAATAAAACTTATCCACACTTATGCACATTATACCATAAATATTAAAAAATTTCTAAATTAAATTTATACCTCTTAAAATTAACACGCTATTAGAATTGGCTTGCCATATTATACATCGGTAAAATTATAGCAGCCACCATTACGCCCACGGCAACGCCCATAATCACCATAATTATCGGCTCCATTAAAGTCATTAAATTAGCGATAATATTTTCCACTTCACGGGTGTAAAATCTGGAAATTCTGTCCAGAACTATATCTAATTTTCCTGTTTTTTCTCCAATGCTCATCATTTGTGAAACCATCTTAGGAACATCTTTGCTATTAATAAACATACTGGAAATGGAATTACCGTCTTCAACTTCTTTTACGGTTTTTAAAATCAAATCTCTATATATCTCATTATCTACCACCTCAGCCGTTATTTTAAGCCCTTCGGTAATAGACACGCCGCCGACTATCAAGGTGTTCAAAGAACGGGTAAAACGCACTAAGCTAATCCGCTGGAATAATCTCCCAAAAATAGGCAAATGCAGTTTAATAGTATCAAATACTCTGCGGCCATTTTTGGTATTTATATAAAAACGGATTGAAAAAAATAAACCGAATATTATAATAAGCAACAACCACCATGAATGCACCAGAAAACCTGAAACAGCCATTAAAATTTTAGTGGGCATAGGAAGCTCTGTCCCATTTTCCTCTAACATATTTGTCAATTTCGGCACGACAAATATCATCATTACGGCCCCAACACCGCTTAAGCCGGTTAAAACGAAAGCCGGATATATCATAGCGCCTTTGATTTTACTCATCATATCATAATCCTTTTCCATTTCATCGGCCAAATAATTTAAAATCTCGTCCAACCTTCCCGATGTCTCACCCGACCTGACAACGCTTATGTAGAAATTTGAAAAAACTTTCGGTCTTTTGGCTAAAGCGTCCGATAATCTGGAACCGCCGTCAACCTCATAAGCGATTTCGGAAATAACCATTTTTAATTTAGGATTTTCTGTCTGATCAATCAGAATCTTTAACGCTTGCGCCACGGTCACATTAGCTGAAGTCATAACGGAAAACTGCCGCGAAAAAATCACTATATCTTTTGGTTTAATTCTGCTAAGAATAAAATCAATGTCAATGCTGGCAACTTTTGATTTTTCTTTTAACGATATAATTGACAAACCTTTCTCTTGCAAGCTGTCAACAGCCAAATCTTCCGAGGCCGCCTCGGCTAATCCGCTTACAATTTTTTTATCGCCATCCATGGCCTTATATTTAAAAACAGGCATAATTTATTAGTAGATAGTTTATCAAGTTGAAAGTTATCAAGTTGAAAGTTATCAAGTTGAAAGTTATCAAGTTGAAAGTTATCAAGTTGAAAGTTATCAAGTTGAAAGT
>QIIF01000099.1 GCA_003231075.1 Candidatus Falkowiibacteriota bacterium
CTAATAAAATATGGGCTTCCTTCCGGAGTCCATATTGTGTCTTGAGTTATATTATTTGACGAGATAATAGTGTCGGCTTGGGTGAGGTTTATGTTGCCGGGGGAGAAAGAATAGGGGGCGAGGATGAAGCTTGTTATAATGGAGAGGATAATTATTTTTTTGAGCATATTTTGTTTAGTTGAATTATTCCCCCTTTTTTAAAAAATGGAGGCGAATGGAATTTCGTAATTTAAAGTAAAGGAATTTAAATATAAATCAGGCGGTTAATTTATAAAAGGGAATATCCCGCCTACCGTTGGCTCCACGCTTTGCATGGAGCCAAATTGCAAGCCGTGAATTTAGCGGGCTGTTTGCCCCTCGCCTTTTACAAAAGATGAGGGGTGGATGGTTTGCGGCGCGAAAAATTGAAAAATCAACAACTTCGCGCGCCTTTCTTTATTTTTGCTATTTTCATTTAGCGGTTTATTATTTATTGCCTTCCTCTTTGCCTTTGGCATCAGCGTCTTTTTCGTCTTTTTTCTCTTCCTCGCCCTCTTTACTTTCTTCTTCCGGCTTTTCTTCTTCTTTTTGCTCTTCCTCCTTGGCCGGTTCCGCTACACCGGCAACCATCTCATTCGCGTCAATCACGGCTTCCATGCCTTGAGGCAAATTAATGTCGCTTATTCTGATAACATCATGAAAATCATCTAAACTCGTCAAATCAATATCAATCCCATCAACCAAGTTGCCCGGCAAGCATTTTACTTCCAGGGTGCCTATATTTTTCACCAAAGTGCCGCCCATCTCTTTTACCGCTTTTGATTCCCCGATAAAATTCAATGGAATTTCAGTGTTAATTTTTTTATTCATATCAACTTGATAGAAATCAATATGGATAATACTGTCTTTAATCGGATCTTTTTGCGTATCCTTTACAATAACCTTAATTGGATCGCCGCCGTCAATATTTATATCAATCAAATGAGCTTCTCCGGCTTCGGAAAAAACTCGCTGAAAATCAAGATGTTTAACCTTGATATTTTTATTATCCGATCCCGACCCGTATATGACGGCCGGCACATATCCGTCTTTTCTTATTTTTTTAACATTGCCGTTCTCCTCTTTCCGCAATTCAGCGGATAATTTAATTTCTTTTGCCATAATATTTAAGACGGCAGACAACAGACGGCAGACGGCCGGAAGGAAATCCAATGCCCGCCTGCTATCTGCTATCTGTTGTCTGTCATCTATTTAATTAATAATTAATTTTTGCTCTAATAATAATGCTTTCCGCTATGCCCACCAATATCAAATTGGTAATCATAGCGGAACCTCCATAACTTAAAAAAGGGAAAGAAATGCCCACAACCGGCAAAATGCCTATGTTCATACCAATATTAATAAACATTTCAATAAAAATCAAGCTTACGGTCCCTAAAATGAAAAAAACCCCGAAATCATTGTTTATTTTTCTTAAATTGAACAGGCAGCGATAAAAGAATATGGCAAAAAGCAAAAGCATTAAAATTACTCCGAAAAATCCTAATTCTTCCGACACTACGGCGAAAATAAAATCAGTTTGGCTTTCCGGCAAAAATTTAAGCTGCGATTGCGAACCAAAGCCAACTCCCCTCCCGAATAATCCGCCCGACCCTACGGCGATAATTGCCTGAGAAATATTATATCCTTGGCTGAGAGGATTAGCGGTTGGGTTTAAGAAAGTCATAATACGCTCCTTTTGGTAGGGCGCGAAATAAAAACTCCATGCCAATCCCGATAAAATGCTTATAACTAAAAAAATGGCGATAAAATATTTTTTTTTAAATCCGGCCAATAATATCATAACAAGCCAAAGCAGAAAAATAATTAACGCCGAGCCTAAATCCGGCTGGGCCAGCACAAGAACAATAAAAATCAATACGCCGCCGCCGGTTATGAATAAGTGCTTCAACGGATTGGCTTTTAGCGCGGCGCCGGAAAAATAGCGCGCCAGAAACAAAATAACCAAAATTTTAATAAATTCCACCGGCTGCAAGCTGAATCCGCCGAATGAAAACCATCCCTTAGTGCCGTTGACCGTTTCCCCGAAAAATAAAACTCCCAATAAAAGCAACACTCCGAATAAATAAAAATAATTGCTGAAACCGCGCAGATTATTATAATCAAAAAAAGCGAAAAAGAAAAGCAGGACAAAGCCGATTGAAGCGAAAAAAAGCTGTTTTTTGAAATTGAGCAAATCAGCCGCCCCTTGCCCCAGCGCTATGCTGTAAATTTCAACCAAGCCGAAACAAATAAGAAGCAAGACGGCAAAAAATATTATCCAGTCAAAATTTTTAAGATATAATATGATTTTATTAAACATTACGATTGGCTGATTGGGCGTTAATATTAATATGGAATAATTGCGGTTAAATCTTATTTAGCTATTATCGCCGCCCAATATTTATCAGTATTTAATTTTTCATTTATCCTCCAACCGTTTTTATCGCTGTTTAATTTTTCAGGGAAATACCATGCTATATTCATATTATTCGGTAAAATTAAGGTAGAATTTATTGTAGAATTATAAGAGCCGGCTTGTTTTTGAACTAAAAGCGAATAAGAGTGGAATTCTTTTTCCTCAGGATTAAGCAATTTTCTTATTTTTTCCATAACGGTATACGGCTCTTTTTCTTCAAATTTAAACGGCAGTTTATATTTTAAATAAACCGTAATCGTTTTTCCGGGATCAACCATTGACCAATTGGCAAAAACCGTTTTACCTTCCTCCTCATATATTTTAGTGCCGCTAACTTCGTCAATTCTGGCGTTTCCTTCCCATTTTGACACATCCGGATCTTTTTTCCAGCTATCATCCGGCCGTCCAAAATAAATATCGTCCGGCTTGGTAAAACCGCCCGCTTCAATTAACTTGCTTCCCAAAGGAACATAAATTCTCATCCAATCAACATTTCGCACGCCGGACAAATCTTTATATTTTAATCCGAGATGCGTTCTGCGTATTTTAACGGTATTAATAATAGAACCGTCATTCTGCACTCTCGTTTTAATATTAATATTTTCTTTTATCTTACGATCGCTTTTGCCGCCGGCGATATTAGTGTCAATCACCGATAAATAATCGCGCGCCGTATGCCTCATTTTCCCGTCCCAACCGTATTCCTCCACCTTGTCCTGAAGTTTTTTGCCGTTAAAATAAAATAAAATTTGTTTTTCGTTTAAGCTTGTTTCCATAACCTTCATTAAGCCGATTAATGTTTTTTTATTCAATCGTGACGGCAATTCCTTGATAATTTTCCTTGTTAAATCTCCGATAATTTTTTTAGGGGCATGAATATCGGCCGATTGCGAAACTTCCGCTCCGCGGCGCTTTTCTTGTTGTCCGCCGGATGATTCCGAAGGAGCCGGAGCTTTGTCGGCAACGGTTTTCGCATTATTTTTTTCAATAATTTCCCTCGTGGTTTCCCAAAAATTATCCGCCGTTATCACGACCCCGTATTTTTCCGTCATATCAATAGGGCCGATAACGCCAAGAATTCTTTCTAAAACGGTCGGAGTTAAACTAATAACGCCGTCAACCGTCGGACCTCCGCTTTTTTCATAAAACCATTCAAGCTTTTTAGCCGAAGTCGGCCAATCCGGCCACCAATTAGCGTCCCAAAAATGCCATAACGGATTAACTAACCACAACGGTTCGGGCGCGATAATTCTTTCTTTTAACCCCCCTTCGGTATCATAGCTTCCGCCGGCAGGAATTTCAATATTTTTAATTTTACCGTTGCTAAAATCAACTAAAGCGTAACTGCCGATAAATCCGCCCGTAGCCCGCATTTCCGCGTTATTTTGAAAAACAACCAAATACCTTTTTAAAGAGCCGCCACCCGTAAAAATTTGCGCCGCGCGCGCCAAACCGATAAATTCATCCAAACTTTCCTTTAAAAATTCAGCTGTTTTTCGCGCCAACTTAAATCTTTCCCGGAATTCCGCCGGTATATTTTTTAAATTAATTTCATCCAATGATATGCTTAAATCACCCGCGTCCATAACGGCTTGATCGCCATATTTAATAAAATCATCCAATGATTCGCCTATATCCTTTTTTTCTTTTTGATTTTTTAATAAACTATTTACGGCCAGACTCAAATTTTTTCCCAATTCAGCCGCCCTTTCTCCGGCGGTTAAAATATTCTTGCTTTCGCTTGCCAGACGCAAATTTTTATCCGGCGCTATTGACGCCAATTTAAAAAGAATATTATTGATTCCTCCCAATTTATTTTGCGCCTCCGCGAATTGATCCGCGGCTTGGCTGAAATTTTTCTGAGATTTCTTAAAATCCATTTCATTGGCGAATTGTCCGGCTGACAATAAATTATTAACCGCTTTCTCGGATGTCCCTAATATTTTTCCGCGCAAATCATTTAAACCGGAGAACGACTTATAATAAGTAAACGCCTTAAACGGCAAAATTAAAACAAAGAGAATAACCGCGAAAGATATAATCCGCCGCAAAGTAACATTTTTTTCATTTATTGGGGATTTCAACAGCTGCTTGCGCGGTTTTGCGGTTATTCTTTTCTTTTTACGCCCGATAATCCGCTTTAAAGCGCCGGTTATTTTTAAAATTGCCGAATTTGGTTTTTTTATATTAAACACAGCGCTAATTCCACGCGAATGGAACAAGTTATAACGCGCAAAAAATAATTTATT
>QIIF01000186.1 GCA_003231075.1 Candidatus Falkowiibacteriota bacterium
GAATAATATTGAAATTCATTTATTTAAAATACGAGAAAAAAATAAGAGCAGGAAAATAAATGCTCTTATTCATCTTCCTGCTCGTATTTTTCCTATTTTTTTTGCTTTACTGTTTCGCAATTATTTTATCAACTATCCCGTATTTTTTCGCTTCGCCGGCCCCCATAAATCTATCGCGGTCTGTGTCTTTTTCTATTTTAACAATAGATTGTTTTGTGTGCTCCGCTAAAATTTTATTTAACTTTTCTTTAATTTTTAAAATATGTTCGGAACGGATTTTAACATCCGACGCCTGCCCTTCAAAGCCGCCCATTACTTGATGGATCATAACCTCCGAATTCGGCAAAGTAAATCTTTTGCCCTTAGTTCCGGCTGCCAACAAAACCGCCCCCATGCTGGCTGCCATGCCAATGCAGATAGTGGAAACATCTGATTTTATATATTGCATAGTGTCGTAAATGGCCATACCGGAAGTCACTGATCCGCCCGGGGTGTTGATGTAGAATTTAATATCCTTATTTTTACTTTCGGCGTCTAAGAATAAAAATTGGGCAATCACAATATTCGCGACATGATCGGAGATCGGTTCGCCCAAAAAAATAATACGATCTTTAAGCAAGCGGGAATAAATATCATAAGCCCGCTCGCCGTATGTTGATTTTTCTATAACTGTTGGGATTAGTGGCATAGGTTTAAGTTTAAAATTAAGAATTATGGTTTTATTATATTGTTAAAACGGGGTATTGTCAACTTTAAATTTAAGCACCAAATCCAAAATTACAAATCCTAAATAAATTACAAATCCAAAATCTAAAACTGTTTTAAATTTTGAAATTGTAATTTTGAATTTATTTAGGATTTGTGATTTTGAATTTGTGATTTCATATTACTTTCCACCCGCCATCCATCATCTCTAGTCTCCCCTCAATAGTAAACCCCGCCGCCTTAACATGCCCTCCGCCGCCCAAAGCTCGAGCGAGCTTCGCGACATTTGTATCCGGATGGGCGGAACGAAAACTACCTTTAATTGTGCCGTCTTTTTGCTCGCGAACAATCATAACAGCTTTAACATTACGCAAGTTGCCCAAGAAATTCGGGATGCCTTCTAAATCCTCTTCATCCAAATCTCCAATATCGTCCAAAGTTAAGGCAGTAAAAGCAATATTATATTTTTTATTAATATTGGTTCTTGACATTGCTTTGCCCCAAATTTTTAAAGCCGGCAAATTTTTATTGCGCAAAGTATTATCCATAATTCGCGGCAAATTAGCCCCGCAAGAAAGCATTTCGCTTGATATTTTTATTGTTCTGTCGGTTGTGGACGCGAAAATAAAATTACCCGAATCGGTTAAAATGCCCGCCAAAATACAGTTGGCCGTATTTTTATTTATTTTTATTTTATTGGCTTTAAAAAAATTATAAACAAGCTCGGTGGTTGACGCCCTTTCCGGCTCTCTCAGTTCTAAATCGGCATAACTGCCCGTTTTTATATGATGGTCTATCTCTATTATAAATTGGCTTTCTTTCCTATTGTTTATTTCATCGGCTAATTTAGTCCTGTTTACTCCTCCGCAGTCAAAAACAATAATTAAATCATAATCATCAAAATTTAACGCGGATTTATCGGCGCTTATTTTTTCCAAATAAGGCAAAAAATCAAACTGGCGCGACGGCGCGTCAAAACAATAAGCGAAATACGGCTTTCCCATTTTTTCCAACAAATCAATAAAGGCGCAAACCGAAGACACGGCATCAACATCCGGTTTTTCATGCGTGACTAAAAGAATATTGCCAGCTTCTTTTATTTTACTGAGTATTTTATTATATAAAATTTCATTATCCATCTTTAAAATATTGATGTCAATATACGCGGGAATAAAAAAACCAAACTGAAGACTTCGGCGGGTAATATAAATTACATGCTAATTCTACCCGCTTTTATTTTCCTGTTTTATTTCTTTCAAAACTTCATCAATCTCCGACATACTTTGTTCCGTCGCGTCTATTTCCCAATGAAATTTCGGTATTTGGCGGAGCCGGGTTTCTCTTTTTAAAATTTGAGTAAAATTTGATCTGTGTTTTTTTAATTTCTCTAAAACTTTTTCGGATAAATTAAAAGGTAAAACTGAAATTCCAACCTTAGCGTTGCGCAAATCAGGGGAGCAGTCCACATAAGAAATAGTGATAAGCCCGTTCTCTATCGGCGCTTCGCGGGAGATAAGACCGGCCAGTTTTTCTTTTAATAATTCGTTTGTTTGTTCAATACGACGCATAAAATAAATTCAAAATCCAAAATTACAAATCCTAAATAAATTACAAATCCAAATTTTCAAAACAGTTTTATGCCCATAATCAAGCTGAGGACAAGTTTTGAAAATTGTAATTTTGGATTTATTTTGAATTTGGTGCTTTGAATTTGTAATTTATAAAATCTAAATTCGTTTAATCACTTCCTTTTCCTTGTGAAATTGCAAAATATCCCCTACTTGTATGACCGGGTCTCCTTCGTATAATATGCCGCATTCATTGTCCGCTTCAACCTCTTTTACATCCTGTTTGCCGGCTTGCAATTTAATAAGTTTTCCGCGGGCGATTATTTCTTTATCGCGCAATACTTCAATATTACTGCCTGACTCAATCGTCCCCTCAAGCACTTTGCCGCCGACGATCTGGCGCTTGGATTCGGTTCTAAAAATCTCCGCTATTTTCACTTTGCCCAAATCAACCCTTACCAATTCTATTCCGGCCGCTTCCTGCATATCTTTTTTTACATCGTTAAGCAAATCATATATTATGTCGTATAATTTAACAGCTACCCCTTTTTCGCGCGCGAACTCTTCCGCCCGCGGCGAACTTTTAACATTAAAACCGACAAGCATCGCTCCCATTGCTTGGCTTTTTTCTATATCGCCTTCCGTTATATTTCCCAATCCTTTATGGACAATATCGGCTTTTACATCAGCCGTATTTATTTTTTCCAAAGACTCCTCAATGGCTTCGGCCGAACCAAGCACATCGCTTTTAATAATTATATTGACTTTTTTAATTTTATCATCATCGCCCTCTTCCGCTTGCTTAACAACGGCGGATTTTTGCTCTTTGGGTTTCATTTTTTTCGCTTTTATTTTCTCGCCTTCGCCCACTTCCAAGATATCTCCCACCGCGGGCGCGATTTTCAGTCCGATAATTTTTACCGGCATGGAAGGTCCGGCCTCCTTAACGGTTTCGCCTTTATAATTTTTCAAACTGCGAACTTTGCCGTAATCTTGTTTATTAAACGAAAGGGGATCGCCCGTTCGCAAGGTGCCGTTCTGGATTAAAATCGTGGCTACCGGCCCCTCGCCCTTGTCAACGCGGGATTCAATCACCGTGCCGATCGCCTTGGTATTCGGATTAGCTTTCATATTGCCTGATTCCATATCAGCCGTCAATAAAACCATATCCAAGAGATCCTCAACACCGTCTCCCGCCAAAGCGGAAATAGGGGCGCAGATTGTTTTACCGCCCCAATCCTCGGGCGTAATGCCGAGCTGGCTTGAAAGCTCTTGTTTGGTTTTATTAATATCCGCCCCTTCTTTGTCAATTTTATTTATAGCGACAAGAAAAGGAGTCTTAGACGCTTTGATTATATTATAAGCTTCTTTTGTTTGCGGCTTTACTCCGTCATCGGCGGCCACTACCAATATCGCGATATCCGCCACCTTTGCTCCGCGGCTGCGCATGGCGGTAAACGCTTCATGCCCGGGAGTATCAATAAAAGTTATTAATTTATTTTTTCTATTAACCTGATAAGCGCCGATATGCTGGGTAATTCCCCCGGCCTCGCCGGCGGCCACATCGGTTTTGCGGATAGCGTCCAGAAGCTTTGTCTTCCCGTGGTCAACATGCCCCATTATCACGATTATCGGCGGACGAGCCGATAAATCCCCTTTGTCTTCTTTTTCCAAAGCTGTTTTTAATTTATTTTTTTCTTCCTCGCCTTTATTCTCTTCGCCCGAACTATCATCCGGCTTTACTTCCAGCCCTAAATCAGCGCCGACAATGGACGCTGTTTCAAAATCAATTTCTTCGTTCATAGAGGCAAAAATTCCATTTTTCATTAATTCAGACAAAACCTTGCTTATCGGCAAGCCGGCAAGAGCGGCGAAATCGCGGACCGCGATAAATGGAGGAATTTTCACTTCCTTTTTTTCCGCCTCACCCGCCTCTTCTTGCTCTTGCGCCAATTTTGCCGAAGCGTCTTTTTCTTTTTGAATCTCCAACCGGCTTGTCAATATAGACCAGTTTTTGATAATTTTTTTTGAAGTTTTATTATCAATCTTAATCGCTTTTTGCCCAATATGAAAACCGATCTGCGGCAATGTGTCGCGCATCTCTTGAGGTGATACTCTTAAAATTCTAGCGAGTTCCGTTAGGTTCATAAAATATATAAATTTAAAACGGAACATTGAGCTCCGTTATTTCTTTAAGATTACAATATTTTTTTAGATAAGTCAAATTTTTTTTCGTAACTCGCAACCTATAACTTATAACTTGGGATTAGATTTTATTACCTTACTTTAAAATTATAAATTTCAAGTTATGGGTTATGGGTTATGGGTTATGGGTTATGGGTTATGGGTTATGGGTTATGGGTTATGGGTTATGGGTTATGGGTTATGGGTTAT
>QIIF01000184.1 GCA_003231075.1 Candidatus Falkowiibacteriota bacterium
AATATCAAATCCAAAACTTTAATTTCCATAATATTAGTTTTAATAAAATATTTTGAATTTTAAATTTATTATTTTGGATTTATTTGGAATTTGGAATTTGTGATTTGTAATTTACGCTAAAGACACTATAGTTTTAACCAATATTAACCACTATGGTATGGGTAATAAGAATAACGATAAAATCCGCTGTATATTCATAGGCACTCCGTCTTTTGCCGTTCCGACGCTCCACACCTTGATTAATGACGAACAATTTGATATTATGGCGGTTGTAACCCAGCCGGATAAAAAGGCGGGACGAAAGCAAGCTATCACTCCCCCGCCGGTGAAAATTGAGGCGGAGAAATATAACATTCCGGTTTATCAGCCGGAAAAAATCAAAGATTTAAAATTAAAAATTAAAGAGTTAAAGCCGGATTTAATAATTGTCGCCGCTTACGCGCAAATTATACCGGAGAGTATTTTGGATATCCCAAAATTCGGCATAATTAACATACACGGATCATTGCTGCCTAAATATCGAGGAGCATCCTGTATTCAGGCGGCAATTATAAATGGAGACGCGAAAACAGGCGTTACCATAATGAAGATGGACAAGGGATTAGACACAGGACCGGTTTTAACGCAATCGTTAATTAATATCGCGCCAAACGACACTGCCGGCTCGCTTTATGAAAAATTATCCGAATTGGGAGCGAAAATTTTACCGCCTTGCTTAAAGAAATATATTGCCGATGAAATAGAGCCACGGCGGCAGAATAATTCCCTTTCAAGTTATGCCGGTCTGCTTAAAAAACAAGACGGAAAAATCAATTGGAAAAAATCCGCCATTGAAATTGAAAGATTTATCAGAGCCATGTCGCCATGGCCAAGCGCATTCACTTCGCTCAAAATCAAAAATCAAAAATCAAAAATCAAAAATAATTACATAAATATAAAAATCTTAAAAATTAAACACGAAACTTTAACAACAAATAAACATAAAGCTGGAGAATTGTTTTTACACGATGGAAGCTTAGCGGTTCAATGCGGACAAGATTCCTTGATTATTAAAAAACTGCAGCTTGAAGGCAAAAAAGAAATGACAGCGGAAGAATTCCTGCGGGGATATAAAAGCTTGGTCGGAAGTATACTGGCATAATACGAATTACAAATGCCGCGTATTAAAATCCCCCAACCACCAATATCCGCGAGGGCATTAATATTCGTAAATTCGTAATAGATTCGTAATTCGTAGAGATCAAAACAAAGCACCCGCACATCCTTGCGGATACGCGGGCACTTTAATCCCCATGCTCAACCTTTCAGCTGAAACTGTTGTTACCGTAAGTTTAGGGCTAGCTCCGAAGAACCAGCCAGAACTTACGATAATAACATTGCATACTAATAGTTTTACTTATCTGGAATAAACCGTCAAGAGGACAACAAGTATATAAGCTGTGTGAAAGTATCGTTTTCTGTGTGTAAGTCTGTGGAAAAAATTGTGGAAAAAACGATAAATTAATGGAAATACAATCATATTTGGCCCTATCGTCTAATGGTTAGGACAGATGGTTCTCATCCATCAAACAGGGGTTCGATTCCCCTTAGGGCTACAAAATAAAAACACTCAAGCGAAAGCGGAGTGTTTTTATTTTGTTGTGCTTAGGGTGTTAGCGAACCCCCGAAAAAACATCAATATAAAATATTGTACAACCACATTTTTTTGACAAAAAAATTAAACTATACTACAATGATTTATAGATAAATTGCCGAATTGGCGATTTTTTCTTTCTTAAAGTTCGGGGGTCGTCTAACGGCAGGACAGCTGGTTTTGGTCCAGTAAATCGGGGTTCGATTCCCTGCCCCCGAGCTTTGAGCGGGAACACAAGGGAAGAAATAAAAGGGAGCGTTCAAAACGCTCCCTTTTAAAATTCGTAAATTTGTAAAATATTCCCACCCAAGGCGGACAAGCGTAATTTATGGAATGTTAAAACCCGAAATACCGCACTTCTTCATTAAGCTGAATTCCGAATTTATCCCTGACCTGCTGTTTTATATAGCTGATTAACATCACAACATCTCCGGCTGTCGCTTTGCCGGTGTTAACAATATGGTTGGCGTGTTCCAAACTTATCTTGGCGCCGCCGATTGTTTTTCCTTTTAATCCGAGCATATCAATAATCAGCCCCGCGCCGACATTTTCAAACGGGGAAGACAATTTCTGCCTCACCTCTTCGGCTAACACGGGATTTTGCCGTTCAATTACTTTAATTGGAATATTTTTAAAAACGCTTCCGGCGCTCGGCAATTTCGGATATTTTTGTTGGCGAAAATCAATGCTTTGTTTAACGAGTTCCTGAATAATATCCGGATTTTCTTTTTTTAACCGCAAAACCGCGCTCCAAATAATATACTCATCGCGTTCTTTGAATATACTGGCGCGGTAACCAAACCCGCAGTCGCGGTTGCTTAATGTTTTAAATTTTAATTTTTTCGCGTTAAAAATTTCAACGGTTTCAACAATATCGGCCGTAGCCGCGCCAAACGCCTCAGCGTTCCCCTTGATGGCTCCCCCGACAGTGGCGCCCGGTATGCCGATTGACCATTCCAAGCCGGTTAAATTTTTACCGATCGCCAAACTCGCCGCCGCGGACAAACTCGCGCCGGCGCCGCATTCAATCCTCTCTCCCTTAACGCGCAAATCATTATTGGCTATTTTAACAACCAACCCGTTAATGCCATTATCATTTATTAAAATATTGCTTCCCCCCGCCAATATAAAAAGCTTTTCTTTATTAGTTTTCGCCCATTCAACGGCATCGCTTAATTCTTCCTTGCTTTTAACTTCAACAAAAAACTTAGCTGGACCGCCTATTTTGAAAGTGGTCAAAGAGGCGAGAGGGATATTTTGTTTTATTTTTTGTTCTATTGACATATTTTAGTAATTAGAGCATTAAAAATTATTTATAAAATTAAAAATTAAAAATTGTTTTAAAATTTAAAATTTAAAATTATAATCTCCCCCAACCCCCGATATCAACGAGAATTATTCAACATCTCCCATTTCCTGCAATTTAAGCAATTTGGCGTATATGCCTTTATTTGTTCTCGCCAACTCCGTATGGCTCCCCTGCTCTATAACTTTTCCATTTTCAATAACAATAATTTTATCGGCTTTTTTAATAGTGCTTAACCGATGAGCGATAATTATCATTGTTCTCCCTTTTTTTATTTTTTCCATCGCGTCCTGAATAAGCCGTTCGCTGTAACTGTCCAGACTGCTGGTCGCTTCGTCAAATATTAATATTCTCGGATTAGCTAAAATAGCGCGCGCGATTCCGATCCTCTGCCTTTGTCCGCCTGATAATTTTATGCCTCTTTCTCCGACCAAAGTTTCGTATTTGTCGCTCAATTTATTGATAAATTCTTCCGCGTTGGCTATTTTAGCGGCGGCGCGGATTTCTTTAAAACTAACGCCGGGATTGGCGTAAGAAATATTTTCACCCACTGAAGCGTTAAATATTTCAACTTCTTGGGGAACTATGGAAATAAATTTTCTGAACGAAGAGATGTTATAGCGCTTTAAATTAACATCATCAAGCAATACTTCGCCCTCCTGCGGATCATAATGCCTGTACACCATTCTCGCTATCGTTGTCTTTCCCCCTCCGGACGGGCCAACCAGCGCGGTAACGCACTCGGCGCTTATTTTAAGATTGATATTATCAAGCGCCTTTTCTTTGCTGTCAGTATAAGTAAACGCGGCGTTTTTAAACTTTATTTCTCCTCTTATCGTTTTTGGCTTAATGCCGTTTATTGGATTTTTAATATTCGGCTCTTCTTGTTCCAGCGCGTATAATCTATCAATCGCTTCGCTGGAATCCATAATCCGGTCATAAAGCCGTGAAATCCTATACAGGGAATACAGCGCTTTTTGTGAAATTGTTATTACGAACACAAGGCTGCCGACGGTAATCAAGCTGTTCCAGACAAGATAAACTCCGAATATAATTATAATCGCCTCTCCCGCGTTAATTACCAAATCGCGTCCAAGATTATATTTAAAGATAATCCCAAACATTTTGACTATATTTTTTTCAACCTTATCCGACAAATAACCGAACTCGCGCACTTCCCTTTTTTCCTGAGTAAACGATTTAACCGTATTAATATTTATAATAGACTGCGTCATTTTACCGCTTTCCTTTTCCCAATTATCATGAATATTCTTTCTGTACGGATCCGCTTCGGAATTAAGCTTGACTGTTATTAGAATAAAAATCGGGATAAAAAAAGTGAAAATAAAACCGAAACGCCAATCAACCCAATATAAAATAATCGCGGTAAGAACTATTTGGATAATCGTAGGCGCGACTTGCCAAGAAATATCACTCATTAAGATTTCTATTTTATCTATCCCCCGCCTGATCTTTGATATTTTATTTCCGGTATTTTCTTTTTCATGATAAATCAGATCCAAAAACATCATTTTTTTCTGCGCTTTTTTCAGTAAATCATTTTCCGTAAATGCTGATATAAAAATCGCTTTCTTGCCCACGATATATTCCACCAAAGAATTTATTTGATTAACGATAAACAATAATAAAACAAGAAAAATAATTTTAGAAATATCTTCTTTTTCAAAATTGACGATAAAATCA
>QIIF01000002.1 GCA_003231075.1 Candidatus Falkowiibacteriota bacterium
AAACCGCTTTTTTTAATATTATTCAATCTTATCTTTTCATTATTTTCCGGCATTTTTCCCTTAACTTCTAGAACAGTTTTATCTCTCGCCGCAACCACAATCAAATAATCCCCGTATTCCCTCGCCTGCTTAAAAAAATTCTCATGCCCCGGGTGGATTATATCAAATGTGCCGAACACCATTACTTTTTTCATATAAAAAATAATCATTTATTTTTCATTAATCCACTCTCTGCTAATCCATTTTTTATTTATCGCTTCTTCCAAATCTATATCAAAAATATCAGCGCAAACCATAGCTATTCCTATAACATCGGCCAGCTCTTTCGCCACCTCTTTTTTGGATTTTTCTTTAGATAAAAATTTTTCCGGCCGGCATTGTTTTCTGTGGATCAGCACCGCTTGCGCGAATTCCCCCATTTCTTCATTTAACTTGGTTAAAGCGAAATATTCATCAATTTTAAAATTGCATCTTCGCGAATATTTTTTAGCGGTCGCTAACACTTCTTTTTCTATGTCTTTAAATTCCATAATTTAATTATTATATCGGTTATTTAAGGCTTCGGCTTCATTAACGGAAAAATTTGGCATTCTCTTGCTGGCTTATTCATAAAAAAACTGAATACACGCTCGGACATGCCAAATCCGCAAGTAGGAGGCATTCCATATTCCAATGCCTCTACAAATTCATAGTCAAACATTTGCGCCTCTTCGTCTCCCGCTTCCCTTAATTTAACCTGCTCTTCAAAGCGCTTAGCTTGGTCGGTTGGATCATTAAGCTCGCTATATCCGTTGCCTAATTCGGAGCCGGCGATTATCGGCTGAAAACGCTGAGTTATTTTCTGATTATCTTCATATTTTTTGGCCAGGGGCGACACTTCCACCGGAACACCCACCAAAAATCCCGGTCCTTCAATTTTTTTTCGGCAATATTTCCATAAATTATCAATCGCCCGCGTTAAATTAAAACCATCTTTATCGTAATCAACTTTTAATTCTTTTAATTTTTTCTCAATTTGCTTAATGTCGGAATTTAACACATCAATGCCTGTATATTTCTTAACGGTCTCCATATAATCATAAATCTCCCATTTTTTTCCCAAATCAACATTGAATTTGCCGATCTTGAATTTCAAAGTCCCGAACACCTGCTCGGCGATATGTTTGTATAATTCCTCAACCAATTTCATCCCGTCTTTATAATCCGCGTACGCCCAGTAGAACTCCATCTGCGTATAATCCTGCAAATGCTCCGGCGACATCCCCTCATTCCTGAACTGCCTCCCGATTTCAAATGTTTTTTCAAAGCCCGCCACCATCAGCCGTTTTTGCCACAATTCGCCCATTGAAATACGCAAGTAAACATCAATATCCAAAGCGTTGTGATGCGTAGCGAACGGCCGGGCGTCGGCGCCGCCGGTGGTATTTTCCAAAACCGGAGTTTCCACTTCCAAAAATCCTTTTTTGATTAAAAATTCCCGCATTGAATTCCAAAATATCGCCTTTTTTTCTATCATCGCGCGCGTCTCCGGATTAAATAAAATATCCAAATATCTTTTCCTGAATTTTTCTTCTTCATCTTGCAACCCCTTATATTTATCCGGCAGCGGCCTAAGCGCCTTGGTCAAGATTTTCCACTCTTTGGCCATTATACTGTTTTCACCCTTATGCGTTTTAAAACAAACGCCTTTAATTTCAACAAAATCCCCCATATCAATTAATTTTGTGAAAATTTTGTAATCTTCGGCGCCTACTTCCTTTTTTGAAATAGCGATTTGGATTTTTCCCGAGCCGTCTTCAAGATTGGCGAATGTCAAATTCCCGTGTCCGCGCAAGCTTCTAAGCCGCCCGGCAATAATAATCTCCGTCCCGTTTTTTTCCAATTTTTTAAAATCAGCCCAAACCCGCCCAATCGTATGGGTTCTTTCAGCTTTCGCCGGATAAGGATTAATATTTAATTTTTTTAATTCTCCAAGTTTTTTAACGCGCTCCTCGCGCTCACTCACTTTTTTATTATCCATAAATAAATATACAATAATACGAATACCGCGAATTATACGCAGATATCGCAAATACTAATTACGCGGATATACATATAATTTTACGCTATTTTTACAATAAAGTCAAAAACCCCCGTAGATGCGGGGGTTTGAGCTATGTAATCGCATTAGAATTATCACCGAATTTATTCAATATTTAAAATCTTATATTCTTTTTCGCCTTTCGGGGTTTTTACGATAATTTTATCGCCTTTATTTTTTCCTAAAAACGCTTTTCCGATCGGCGACTCGTTGGAAATTTTTCCGGCGAGCGGGTCAGCTTCATTAAAACTTACAATAGTGTATGTTTTTTCTTTGCCGTCGGAAACAGTTTTAATTGTTGAGCCCATACCTACTTCATTTTTATCGTTGCCATTCGCTACTATCGTTAAATTTTTAAGTGTCGCCTTTAATTCCATAATCCGGCCTTCGTTATATGCTTGCGCGTCTTTCGCTTCGTGATATTCGGCATTTTCACTTAAATCACCCATATCTTTTGCTTTTTGTATGCGTTCGGCAATTTCTTTCCGTTTAACCGCGGTTAAATATTCTATTTCTTTTTCCATTTTTTCATAGCCTTCTTTTGTAATAATTTGATCGCTCATAAATTTAATTTGTAAATTGCAAATTTACGAATATTGTCTGATAAATTCACATTTTGCAAGTTTAATAGTAATTAAATACTTTTTATTCTTTTCCATCTTTTCACGGCCTTTGTGCGCGCCAATTCTACTTCCATCCTCGCGCTTAAATTGGCAAAACGGATATCGTCTTTATTAATAATATTTTTTTTCGTTTCCTCCGCCCGTTTTCTCGCTTCCTCGGCCCGATCAATATCAATCTCTTCCGCCCGCTCCGCGGTATCGGCTAAAATAATAACCTTGTCCCGCAAAACCTCAATGAAGCCGCCGGAAACAGACATTACCTCTAAAGCATCATCTTCTTTTTTCGCTTCAATAACTCCCGGCTTTAAAATTGAAATCAAAGGAATGTGTTTCGGAAGCACGGTAATCTCGCCGTCCCGAGTGGGAACGGTTACTTGCGTAATATCTTCCTTCAGCACTATCCTTTCCGGGGTTACTATTTCAAAACGAATTGTTTTTTTCTTGCTCATTGAAATTTTTAATGCTCTAATTTTTAAACATTAAAAAATTAAAACATTATTTAAAAACTTTATAACTTTACAAACTTTAAGAACTTGATGAACTTTCAACTACTTCCCCACTTCTTCAATCCCGCCTTTCATATAAAAATCGTTCTCACTCTTATCATCATATTTGCCACCAAGAATTTCTCCAAAACTTTTCACGGTATCTTTCAGTTTAACATACCTTCCCTTGGAGCCGGTAAAAGCTTCCGCCACAAAAAACGGCTGGGAAAGAAATCTTTGAATTTTTCTTGCTCTTGCCACGACCACCTTGTCTTTATCGGATAATTCTTCAATTCCTAAAATAGCGATAATATCCTGCAGATCCTTATATCTCTGCAATAATTTCTGGGCGCCTCTGGCAACGCGGTAATGCTCTTCGCCGACTATTTTCGGATCAAGAATAGTTGAAAATGAATCCAACGGATCAACAGCCGGATATATTCCCAATTCCGATAATCCTCTTGAAAGCACAACGGTTGAGTCAAGATGGGCGAAAGTCGTCGCCGGCGCCGGATCAGTTAAATCATCCGCCGGCACATACACGGCTTGAATGGAAGTAATTGAACCCTTATTGGTTGAGGTAATGCGTTCTTGCAGTTCTCCCATCTCGGTCGCCAATGTAGGCTGGTAGCCCACGGCCGAAGGCATCCTGCCGAGAAGAGCTGAAAGCTCGGAGCCGGCTTGGGTAAACCTGAATATATTGTCAATAAAAAATAATACATCTTGATTTTGCTCATCGCGGAAATATTCCGCTATGGAAAGTCCGGTTAGAGCGACGCGCGCGCGGGCTCCTGGCGGTTCATTCATCTGTCCGAACACCATTGATACCTTGTCAATAACGCCGGACTCTTTCATTTCGGCGTATAAATCATTTCCCTCGCGGGTTCGTTCTCCCACTCCGGCGAAAACCGAATAACCGCCGTGTTCTTTGGCAATATTATTAATGAATTCTTGGATTAAAACAGTTTTGCCCACTCCGGCGCCGCCGAACATTCCCACTTTTCCGCCTTTGGCAATCGGACAAATAAGGTCAATAACCTTGATTCCGGTTTCTAAAATTTCCGTTTTAGTGGACTGGTCAACGAAATCGGGAGCGTTTCTGTGGATTGGATATTTTTTTTCATATTTCACATCACCTTTATTGTCAATTGTATTTCCCAAGACATCAAAAATGCGCCCCAAAGTCCCTTCGCCTACCGGCACGCTGATGCCTTTTCCCGTGTTTACGACTTTGTCGCCCCGCTTAAAACCATCGGTTGAACCCATAGCAACAGCTCTTACTAAATTAGAGCCGATATGCTGCTGAACCTCAAGAATAAGTTTATTTTCTCCCTCGCCGGCTTCAAGAGCCGTATAAATATCCGGCAAATCGCCCTCAAATTGAATGTCCGCGACAACACCCATAATTTGTTTAATCTCGC
>QIIF01000130.1 GCA_003231075.1 Candidatus Falkowiibacteriota bacterium
ATAATTATATATTTTAATAATAAAAAAGTCAAGTCTTTTTTATAAAAATCATTTTTATGGAATAATTTAGCTAATATTACCGTAATTATTCCCAAACCGCCTTAATTCTTCTTACTCCGGCTGACGAGCTTTCTTCCTTTTTTATTTTAAATTTTCCCAATTCTCCTGTCTTCTCCACATGCGGACCGCCGCAAATTTCCATAGAAAACACATTATCCCCTTCTCCGACAGTATAAACTTTCACCCTTTCCCCGTACTTAGATTCAAACACGCCCATCGCGTTTCGCTTTTTCGCTTCATCCAAACTCATTTCTTCTTGAATCACCGGCAAATTTTTTCCTATAACTTCATTTACCAATCTTTCAACTTCTTGTTTTTGCTCATCCGTCATTTTTTCGGGATGCGAAAAGTCAAACCGCAATCTTTCCGCGGTAATATTTGAACCCTTCTGGAACACATGATTGCCTAATACTTTTCTTAGTGAAGCAAGCAAGAGATGCGCCGCCGTATGCAGCCGTTTTGTTTCCTCGCTCGCGTCAGCCAAACCGCCCTTGAATTTACCGGCCGAAGCGGAGCGTGAAAGGTCTTGATGTTTTTTTAACTCATTTTCAAATCCTTTTTCATCAACTTTAACTCTCTGCTCCGCCGCTAATTCTTTCGTCATTTCAATGGGAAAACCGTATGTTTGATATAAATTAAACGCTTCCACTCCGGTTATTCCGTCCACGCTTAACACTTTTTCAAATTCCTTCAATCCCCTCTCCAATGTTTTGCTGAATTTATTTTCTTCGTCTTTTAAATTATTGATTATAAAATCAATATTTTTTCTTAATTCGGGATAATGTTCCGAAAAATCATGCGAGACCACCTTTGCTATTTCTTTTGTCCATAGCTCGTCTTTAATTCCAATTTGTTTTCCATAGCGAATAGCTCTTCTTATTAAACGCCGAACCACATATCCTTGGTCGGTATTGGAAGGCGTTATCCCTTTATCATCTCCCATTATAAAAGTTGCCGCCTTGATATGGTCGGCGATTATCCGCATTGCCTTGGCAGTATCCTCCGCGTCGTTATATTTTTTTCCCGAAAGCTGTTCAATTTTATTAAAAATATTATAAAAAACATCGCTGTCAAACGCGTCTCTTTTTCCTGACAACACGGCTATTGTCCTTTCAAGCCCCATTCCGGTATCCACATTTTTCTGTTCCAATTTCTCAAACTTGCCTTCTTTTGTTTTATTAAACTCCATAAACACATCATTCCATATCTCCATAATCCTAAAACCGTCCACTTCTTCATCAAATGTTTTTCGCATCGGCCCTTTGCTTGGCTCAACATCAAGAAACATTTCGGAGCATGGCCCGCACGGCCCTGTTTCTCCCGCCGGACCCCACCAATTATCTTTGGCGGGCAAAGAAAAAATGCGAAAATCGGCGTTTCCGTTTACGGGATTATTATAAGGGCAAACTTCCGCTTTAATGCCGGCTTTCGCGAATTGCTCTTGCCAAGTATCAATTGAAAATTGATCTATGGGGCTATCGTCATTTCCCTTAAACACCGTCACATATAATCTCTTCGGATCAATGCCGAGCCATTTTTTATCTGTTAAAAATTCCCAACTCCATTCAATCGCTTCTTTTTTAAAATAATCGCCGAATGACCAATTGCCCAGCATTTCAAAAAAAGTTAAATGCCTGTTATCGCCCACATCGTCAATATCGCCGGTCCGAATGCATTTTTGCGCGTTAGCCACTCTCGCGCCGCCCGGATGATTTTCGCCCATCAGATAAGGCACCAACGGATGCATTCCGGCGGTAGTAAATAAAACCGTCGGATCATTTTCCGGAATCAAAGAACCGCTGGGAATAATACTATGCCCTTTTGATTTAAAAAAATCCAAATATTTTTGTCGTAATTCATTCGCAGTCATATTTTATAAATGCCCCCTTGATAATCACCGCCGCATCGGGACAAGAAGGGGTTGGGGGATTTTTAATAATTAATATTAAAAGTATACAAAAATAATTCAATTTTTGCAAGAAAAAAAGGGCGATAGGTAAAAAACCGCTAACCGCCCCAAGTGATTTATAAATAAAAACTACATATACAATAAAACAGTTTCAACCCTTCTTATATAAATATTGTAATCGGGGTTAAATCCGTTTTTTATCCGCCTCTCTAATCTTGCCGGACCCATATTATAAGCGGCTAACGCCAATGCCAGAGAACCGAATCTTTTCAGTTGTTGCTTTAAGTATTTTGTTCCCGCCCATAGATTGTCGTATGGGTGGAACGGATCGGCAATACCCATATCGCGGGCGGTGCCTTTTTTAAGCTGCATAAGCCCATACGCCCCTTTTTCAGAAACAGCGTTTGGATCTCCTCCTGATTCAACCACCACAATTGCGATAATAATCTTTGGTTGAACCCCGTGCTCTTTGGATACTAAAATAATAATGCGCCCAAATTTCTTTTTTATCATTTTTACGGTTGCCGCGATATCAACCGTATCCTCCCACTCCAAACCATCAATAGGCGGGAGTATAATTAAACGCGGACTAATATCCACCAATGCCTCTTCTGTTTTTTTAACGCCAAAACAGAAAACAACAAGAAATATTAATATAAGCATTAAAAATTTTTTTGCTTTATCTTGCCTTTTTTTATAAATTCCGCAATTACGCATTTCCCCCCTCTTTTTCTTTGAGTTTATATTATTTTTCGCGAATCGCGAATTTAGAGTATATTGTAATATTTTAAAAGACCGGAAAAAATATAATACAATATTAAAACAATTATGTCAACCCACCCGCGTGCGGCCTTATTCGCGTTTGCTATTATTTGTTGTTTTGATTGATAAATGGGCAAATAGCCGTTTGCCCCTACGATTGGTAATTTTTTATAATAAAAAACAATTCCCTTGCCGCCTTTTCCCAATTAAACATCTTCGCCCGATTCAACCCTTTCCGGATTAAATCATTTTTTAATTTCTCATCGCTTAAAACCCGCTCCATCGCGGAAGCTATATCGGTAATATTATAGGGATCAACCATTAAACCGGCATTGCCGGCAATTTCCGGCAAGCTGGAAGTAAAGCTTGTTATCACCGGCGTTCCGCATGCCATTGCCTCAAGCGGAGGAAAACCGAACCCTTCGTAAAACGAAGGATAAACGAATAAAGAGGCAAGATTATATAAATAAACCTTATCCTTTTTATCCACATAGCCCAAAAATTTTATATCATCCCTATATTTTGATTCTTTCCATTTTTTGTAAATACCATCGCTTCTCCATCCTCTGCCTCCGGCGATTACCAACTGAAACTCGGCTTCAGGCGCCCGAAGCCGAGCTTCTCGGCTTTCCCGAAATTCATTATAAGCGCCAATCAGCCCTTCTATATTTTTCCGCGGTTCAACGGTCCCTAAAAATAAAATAAATTTATCAGGCAAGTTATATTTATTCTTTATTTGTTCAATCTCCACGGAATAAATCCCCCCAACCCCCTTTATCAAGGGGGCGCTCTTAATGCCCCCTTGATAAAGGGGGTTGGGAGATTTTTTAATACTGTTTAACGATAATCGGCAAAACTCCTTCTCCACTCCCGAATAAATAACATGGACATTCTCCGGCGCGACACCGCATAACTCCACAATATCGTTTTTGGTGCTTTCGCTCACAGCGATAATTTTATCAAACTGCTTAATCATTTTTTCCACTCCTATCATCTTATGCCATAACCTTCTTTTGAGATTAAAAAATTCCGGGAAACGCAAAAAGGACAAATCATGGATTGTTAAAATTTTTTTACAATTTTTTGATAACGCTATCGGAGAAATATTCGGGGAAATAAAAACATCCACCACCAGCATCTTGTCAATCTCGGGCCAGCCCAATATTTTCTGCATCGGCCAATTAAAAATTTTATTCGGGATGCCTTTCCTGACAATTTTAACATTCGGATAATCAAACTTCGGCATCCGCCCGGAAATATCTTTAGCCGAATTATAAAAAAGCCGATATTCATTTTCAGAATCCAGTTTTAATATTTCCCTAACCAAATTCAGCGTGTATTCCGACACGCCGCTATACTGAAAATCCATTAATGTCCTAATATCTATCCCTATTTTCATTTTTATTTGACTTTATATATTTTTTGCAATAGAATGATTTACAAAAGGAGGTTAATAAAATGGAAGAGATAATTGAAAAAGTGGCGGAAATTTATGCCAATAAGGATTGGCATAAACTGTCAAAAAAAGAAGAATATATGGTAGCATTGCTGGAAAAATACGGATACACAATTCCAAATAATCCGGCAAACGGATTTGTTGGATTACCATCAAAGACAAAAAAATAATTAAACAAACCAATCCTTGAGCCGCATTATTTATTAATGTGGTTTTTTTTAAAAAAATTTTCCATACCCCCTCTCAATAAATCTCCTGGTTAATGGATTCTACCGCAATGGGACTCCACTCATCTTGTCATTCCGTGCGGAGCGAAGCGGAGACACGGAATCCAGGGTTAAACCGTAGTAATGAAAAATAAACAAAAAAGATTATTATCACTACAGGCCGTTGTTTATAAT
>QIIF01000036.1 GCA_003231075.1 Candidatus Falkowiibacteriota bacterium
AAGAAGAGTTAATGCTGGCAAGAAAATATTATCATAAACACCGTTCATGTCCGTATTGCGACACTATTAAAAAAGAGATGAAAAGCCCGCGAAAAATTTTTGAGGATGAATATACGGCGGCTTTCGCGCCTTACGCGAGCGAATACCACTACGAGGCGTGGATTTTTACCAAGCGCCATCTTGATAATATTGCCAAATTAAACGCCACTGAAATAAAATCATTTGCCAAGGCGCTTAAAAAGATACTCCTAAAACTGCATAAATTAAATTTATCTTATAATTTCTTCTTACATCAGGTAATCTCAGAAAAAGACCAGCATTTTTATTTAAAAATTCAACCGCGCGACAGCGTTTGGGCCGGCGTTGAACTCGGATCCGGCTTAGTCATAAATTCTATGCCGCCTGAAGAAGCGGCGAAATATTATAGGAGTTAAAAGTTCAACAAGTTCAACAAGTTTAATCAAGTTATAAATTTGATAAACTTTTCACTTGATAACTAAAACTATGCCTATACCACAATTACCTAAAAAGACCAGAAGCGGACAGGGTTGGCGGGACAGCCGGAAAAAATATTATATCTCCCGTCCCAAAAACGGCGGATCGTATTACGAAAAAAGGGATTACTCGCCGCGTAGACGCAGAAACTCCGGCGGTATTTTCCCTAAATTATCAGCTAAAAAATTAGCCGGTTTCGCTTTTATTTTAATTATCGCCGGGGGTTTATTCTCTCTGGCGGCTTTCGCTTGGTTATCGCGCGGACTGCCTAACCCCAACCAATTAATGAATAGGGATGTCGCCCAAAGCACAAAAATATTTGATCGCACGGGAAAAAATGTTCTTTATGAAATTCATGGAGCGGAAAAAAGAACATTAATCACCCTTGATCAAATTCCGGAAAATCTTAAATGGGCTACTATTTCTATTGAGGATAAAAATTTTTATGAACACGGCGGATTCAGTTTATGGGCAATATTTAGAACCGCGGTCACTAATGTTTTATTTGATAAAAAAGCCGGCGGCTCAACGCTTACCCAGCAACTTATTAAAAACGCGGTTTTAACCAACGAAAAAACATACACCCGAAAGATAAAAGAATTGATTATGGCTTACCGCGTAGAAAAGAAATTTTCCAAAGACGAAATTTTACAAATGTATTTTAACGAAATACCATACGGTTCAACCGCTTACGGCGTGGAAGCCGCCAGCCAAAGATATTTCGGCAAAAGCGTTAAGGATATTAATTTGGCGGAAGCGGCCATATTAGCGGCTTTACCCCAAGCGCCCAGCCGTTATTCTCCCTACGGATCCAATAAAGACTTGCTTATGAAAAGACAAAGACTAATTCTAGATAAAATGGCTGAATACGGACACATTACTAAAAAAGAAGCCGAACAAGCTAAAAAGGTTGATATTAAATTTAAAAAGCCATCTGAAAATATTACGGCGCCACATTTTGTTATGTATATCAAAGAAATTTTAGCGGATAAATACGGAGAAAAAATGATTGAACAAGGCGGATTAAAAATTTATACTACACTTGATTTATACAAACAAAAAATAGCCGAAAAAGTTATTAAAGAACGGGCAAAAAAAAATGAAGAAAGATATAATGCTTCCAACGCCGCCTTAGTTTCCATTGATCCAAAGACCGGACAAGTGCTGGCTATGGTGGGTTCGCGCGACTATTTTAATAATGATATTGACGGCCAAGTTAATATTGCCACCAGTTTGCGCCAACCGGGATCATCAATGAAACCGCTTGTTTATGCCTCATTATTTGCTAAAGGCTACACTCCAAACACTATTTTATACGATGTAGTCACAAATTTTTCCAATAATCCTAATAAACCGTATGAACCGCATGATTATGACAACAAAGAACGCGGACCGGTGACAATTAGAAAAGCGCTAGCCGGTTCTCTTAATATTCCGGCTGTAAAGGCGATTTATTTAACCGGAATTAATGATGTGCTGGATTTAGCTGATAAATTCGGATATACCTCATTATCTGACCGCAGCCGCTTCGGATTATCATTAGTTTTAGGAGGGGGCGAAGTAAAACTACTTGAACATACTAACGCTTACGGCGTTTTTGCGCGCGAAGGTAAATTTCATCCCATTGTTACTATTCTAAAAATAGAAGATAAAGACGGCAAAATTATTGAGGAATATAAAGAAAAAAAAGGAAGAGAAGTATTAGACCCAAAAATAGCCCGTTTAGTTAATAATATATTGTCTGATAATCAAGCGCGCGCTTACGCTTTTGGAGAAAAGAATTGGCTAACACTCAGTTCGCGTCCGGTTGCCGCCAAAACCGGCACCACCAATGATTATCGCGATGCTTGGACAATCGGTTATACGCCGTCACTTGTCACCGGTGTTTGGGTTGGTAATAATGATAATAGCCCGATGAAACGGGGAGCTGCCGGCGGAGTTGTCGCCGCCCCTATTTGGCATGATTATATGGATAGAGTGTTAGGGGATACTCCTATAGAACAATTTAAAGAGCCGAAAATAGAAAAAACAGGCAAACCGGTGCTTGACGGTCAAATTAAAGGAAACATTAAAGTAAAAATTGATCGCGCCAGCGGACTTTTAGCCACCGAATACACACCGGCCGACTATATTGAAGAAAAAACTTATACCGAAGCGCATTCAATTCTTTATTATATAAATAAAAAAAATCCATTAGGCCCCGCACCGGAAGATCCGAGCCAAGATCCGCAATTTAATTTATGGGAAAGCCGCGTCTTGAAATGGGCAAAAAAACAAGGTTTTGCCAGTTCAACTCCGCCGACAAAATATGACAATCTGCATAAACCGGAAAATAGGCCAAAATTTACTATTAAAACACCGACAAACCAACAAATAATTACGGAACAAGTACTGCGCGCTGAAATTAAAGCATCGGCGCCTCGTGGCATCGAACGAGCCGAATATTATATTGATAATAATTTAGTATATATTAACCGCTCTTATCCTTTTAATCTTGTAAAAAATATTTATTTTTTACCTAATGGTTTTCATAATTTAAAAGTGAAAGTCTGCGATGATATTGATAATTGTTCGGAAAAAAACTTGGAATTTAACCTAATTTTGGATAAAATTCAAAAAAATAACGACATTGGACTATCTTGGACTGAATTTAGCGATGGATTAGCTTTAAACAATATTGATTTTCCTTTATCGTTAAAAATGAATGTAACCAACCCGTCGCAGATAGCTAAAGTAAATTTTTATTACCAAGCGGACGGAAGCGATAAAAAAATACTGATTAAATCACATATGCCCATAGATACCGATTTAATTGAGATATTTTGGACAAACGCTCCTCAAGCTGGAACTTATAAACTTTTTGCCGAAGCTATTGGCTGGAATAATCAACTTAAAAAAAGCAAAGAAATAACGGTTACAATTAGCGATAATAATAAATCAAACTAATAAACACGAGAAACTCAAGTTCACGCATTATTTGGTAATCCGGTTATAATAGAACTGCCGCCGAATATTTCTCCACAATGGATCTGTTGCCGAATATTTTTTTCATCTCATAAGGACGAACAGTATTCGCCCTTTATTTTACCCCTTGTTTTTATAAAAAAAATTTGATAACATACCGTTTAGTGGTAATAAAGGACTATCGCCGAATGTCGGTTTTGACATAAATTTTCAAATTTTATGAAAATTTTGAAACTTAGGACAAACCGATGTTCGGCGACAGTCCCAAATGGCCTGATCGCCAAGTGGCTAAGGCAACAGTTTGCAAAACTGTCATTCGTGGGTTCGACTCCCACTCAGGCCTCAAAATAATCCAGATATCGGATATCTGACTTCGAACTTACCTTAGAAATGTTATCTCGTCTATACTTTAGTCCACATTCTTGTGGACTAAAGTCTAATATTTAGTAACTGTGGATAAGTAGCAAGATATTTTAGCAATTTACCACTTTAGTCCACATATTCGTGGACTAAAGTGTGGATAACATTATTTTTAATATTTAGACAAAACATATTTATCACTAAGATTAGCAATTATAAATAATAGGAGTATAGCGTTGACTTTTTACTTTTTGTGTGGTATTATTAAGACATGCAGTACATTTATAACTTAATAATTACAGAAAAATTTTTCTAAATTTGAATATATACGAAATTGGAAAAATCTTTCTATCTTTTACTGGCTGTAATTTGGTTGCTTACCGACACAGCCATCTTTAAAAAAATAAAAACAAAAGAACGGTAGAGCTTAATAAATTATAAAAAAATTATTGAGCCCTGCCACAGCTGGTAGAAGATGTTGCTTTAAAAGTCGGGACAAGGCTCACATCCTGAGAAGGAAAATTTTCATGACTTATCGCAAGATGGGTCGGAAATAAATTCTTAGGAATGGAGCTCAGATTATAAGGGTATATTATTTTATATAAAACGGCCCTATCTGGGCTCCTTTTTAATTTGAAAAATTACGCAAAAAAATACTTGAAAAAATATTGTACTTAATATATAATAAAAATATAACTTAATGAAGCCGTTGTCGAAAC
>QIIF01000107.1 GCA_003231075.1 Candidatus Falkowiibacteriota bacterium
CTCTGCCCCGGAGTAATCGCTCTCTGCGGTTCGGTAAATTTAACTGAATACTCATTTTTACTTTTAACTTTATAACTTTCAACTTTACACTTGGTTGGTTTATGCCGATACCTGATTACGGCTTCGCATTTTATGGGCATTTTTGGCTCCTCGCCGGATATCCAATTCACATCGCAAGCGATTAATTCATCGCTGAATAAAGCGGGATCGTCAAAATCATTTACGACATACAAGGTGTTGGTTTTATAATCCAAGCGCGCCGCATAATACGGACCCGTTCCGCCGATTTCAATCCCCCGCCTTTGCCCGATCGTGTAAAGCGGCAAACCCTGGTGTTCGCCAATTACTTCGCTCTCGCCATCGTTTTTAACTGAAGTAATATTTAATAATTCGCATGTCCCGCATTCGTAGGGGCGGGTTCGCGAAGCGAATAACTTAATCGGGCCTTTTTTTAATTTTATGTATCTTTTTAAAAATTCATTATGGCTTTTTCCCGGGATAAAACAAACCTCCTGGCTCTCACTTTTCTCCGCCACCGGCAATCCAAATTTCTTAGCCATTTTTCTAACCTCCGGTTTCGTAAAATCCCCCAAAGGAAAAAGCAAATGCTTAAGCTGTCCCTGCGTCAACATCCATAAAAAATAACTCTGATCTTTATTTTTATCTTTCGCGCGATATAATTTTATTTTTGGAATTTGTAATTTTAAATTTGTAATTTCCCGCCCTATGCGGGCATAGTGTCCGGATGCCGCATAATCATACCCCAGCTTCCGCGCCCGCTCAATCAGCAAACCCAGTTTAACCAATTTATTGCATCTTACGCATGGATTTGGAGTGTTTCCGAGTTTATATTCGTTAATGAAATTATCCACTATTTCTTTTTTAAAAACATCGGCAAAATTCAAAGTATATAAGTTTATTCCGATTTTTTGGCAAACACGCCTCGCGTCCATAAACGCCTTGGCGCTGCAGCATTTATTTTCCGCCATCTTGCCCATTCCCGGCTCTTTCCAAAAATGCAAAAAAATACCCATAGAATCATATCCTTGGGCTGTTAACATCTTTGCCGCGACCGAAGAATCAACTCCGCCCGACATCGCAATAATCGCTTTTTTATTTTTAATCTTATTCATAAATAATATTTACCGAACTTCTACCAAACTTCTACCGGCATTTAGGCCGGGATTCGGGCGGCTTTAACCGCGTAGCGTTACGGTACGCGGCTAAAGCCGCCCGAACCCTGAGCCAAAGCTCGGTAGAAGAATTATTATGGCTATGGCTTTTATAATTCACCTATAACACCAAAATCTTCTCGGTTATATATTGGAGGAAATTAAATTTAACGGTGATCATACCGTAAATAAAAAGTATCAGCAAAACAGTTTGGATAATTACCGGCTTATGCTGGATGCTCGCGCGGACTAAAATATTTACGAGCAATAATAATATCAATAAAATCAATGAACCGATAAATATATATTGCGAATAATCTATTATCTTGGCGGTGGAATTATATTCGCGCGGAACTTCTATCACCGCCTCCTTGACTGCCGCCATCGCTTCTAATTCCTTGTTCGGCGTCTGCTCAATAATTTTTTCTTTCGCGATTTTTTTAGCAATCGGCCGCTTCGCGTTGTCCGGAGACGAATCGCCGCTAATTTCATTTTCCGCCGCCAAAACTCGCGATTTTGTTTTAGCGGGCGCGGTATTATCGGCCGTTGCCGGAAGCTCAGCGATTTGCTTGACGATTTCTTTCGCCGGCGGCGGCGAATTTTTAACCGGCTTAACCGGCGGCTTTTCTTTTTTGACAACAGCGGGAGGAGCGGAAAGAGCGGGGGGCGTTTCTTTTTTCGGAGCGGCCGCCGCCAGAACCGCCTTTGCCGGCTTTGGATAAGCGAATACTTCCACCAAAACATTTGTTTTCTTTCCATCTATATCGCCCGAAACCACAGCCAAGCCAATATCGGAATATTTAGGGTTTAAAATATTCTTTCTATGGGAAGCCGAACTCATTAACGCTTTATTAACCGAATCGGCGGAAGTGAAATTCATCGCCAAATTTTCCCCGACATATAAATAAGGATATTCGCTTCGGTTAATCATATCCCAAATCATCTTTCCGTCCGGACTTTTATGCGCGAAATAATTTCTATCAATCATATCCTCCGCCTTTTTTTTGGCGACCTCGCTCAATTTGCCGTTAAGCGCCAAGGGGGGCGTATTATTGTCTTCGCGCTCTACATTGATTAAGCTATAAACTTCGTTTTGAATCGCTCCTGACATTTTTGCCAAATTGGGATAAATAAAAAATAAATACCCCGCCACCGACGCTTTCAAAAGCAAAAGCGTAATGGCAATTATGGCGAGCGGCTTGGTTCTGAGAATTTTCGGCTTAAAATCATTGCTGTCATTGGGAATAAAATAATTTTTAAAAATTGAACCGGAGTCTTCGCAGTATTCCTTAAAAGATTCTTCTCCGCCGACAAGCTCATCCACTTCCTTTTTTTCTTTTTTAAAAAAATCCTTAAAATTCTTCGCTATTTTTTTCTCATTATCGCCCTTAAATACGAAACAAAGGAACTTTATCAAAAAGCCCCCCAAAATCAAAGATATTATCCATTTAAGCCCATTTTTATCATCATCATTTTTCATATCATTATTATATCACCAATACCTTATTTTGTCAATTTTTTTAAAATTAACCCTGGCGCCATATGACCCTAATTAAACCCTATTTCCCTAAGAAATGCTTTTGGTTTACTCAGCCTTTTAATTCCTAACTCCTTGCACACATCGGGTATCTTATATAAATATGTTTGATTTATTCTCTGGCTTTCCCTTGAAAAAATACCCAAATTGTTAGTTTCGGCATATGCAACAAGATATGTATCAACAGTTGATTTTCCAGTTGTCTGGTCAATCATAGTATATTGATTGTTAATTTTTACGGCACGATTTCTGTTATCATCATTTATTCTTTTAATTAGCCCATTCTTTTTTTGTTCCTTACACCACTTAATCAAATCCTTATCACCTTTTACCTCATTAACAACGACATCAAGCAAAACCCATTCGTCGTTTTTTAGCGCATCGCTGAACTGTAACCAAAAATTTTCATTTAATTTTAAAGCAATTGGCTTCCACAAAGAAAAACCTATTAAAATATTAGTATCCAGTAAATATTTAATTTTTACTGAATTATTTATCATAGGTTTTCAACAGAAAAATTAAGTAAATTAGAAGCCTCTGTATAACCAATTTTATTTTCAAAATAATAATTTGATACCACCCTATTAAAAAGACCTCCATTAGAATCTCTCATATTGTTTATATGGCTGCCGCCTTTTTGTTTTTTCTTCTTTTTTTCTACTAAATTTTGTTCTGATTCCTTCCTAATTTCCGTTTCTATTTTATTAGCTTCATTTTTTCTAATTTTACCCAAATCTTTTAATCTATAAAAAATTGCAAGAGTACTAACCTTGTATGTTTCTGACAAACTATCAATATCATCTTTAGAATAAAATGATTTTAAAAAATATTCTATTGGCAATAATAATTCAACCGCGGCTCTATTGCAAAAAATTTCTTCATTATCTAAATATTTGTTTGTTTTTCTAAATTCAAGACTATTTGATATAGCTTCGGTTTTTCTGAATAAATGAGCAAATTCGTGTACTAAAGAAAATATTTGAGCAGACAGGGAATCTCTTCTATTTAAAACAATAAAAGGACAATAATCATTTGAAATAAAAAGACCCCTCATTTCTTTAACTTCAATTCTGTGATAAGAAATAGTTTTACTAACAAATATTCCATTATTTTCCGCTTTCTCAATAAGATATTTCAAAACTTTTTTACGCGCCCCATTTCCTGATATTTTTTTAATTTCATTTAAATCAATTCCCAGCTTTTCCCTAATAAACAAAGCTAATTGACAAGGACTATTTAAATTTCTGCCGCCGCCTTGTAAAATATTCTTCCTGCCTTGCTCTTTTAGTTTTTGTTCCAACCATTCCTGTCTTCTAATAACAAAATTTACAAGTTTTTGAACTCTGTCAATATCTTCAACATTTCTGCCAACCCTATAATCAGGAATAGCTTTATTTCTTTTAATAGGTTTATCTGAAAAAAAAGTTAATTCTGATATACTGAATATTTTTGCCAATTTATTTACCTGCGGCCAAGTAGGCAGGGATTTACCATTTTCCCACATTAAAACCAAGTCTTCTTTTGACTTGGTTATTTTCTGAGAAACAAAAAAAGTAGTCATTCCTACATTTTCTCGAGCAGTCTTTAAATTTTCTTTGTTAATAAAATCAACTTTTTTCATAAAAATATAGATAAACTTTATTTTGTATAAGTTTACCAAATCTTATATTTATTATATCACATCACTAATTATAAAGCTAAAAAAAATCAAAAATAGGCGGTAAAAAAATAGCCGCGAATAACCTTTGCCGCGGCATAATCTCCCGTTAGGGGATTATGCCGGTTAGCGCGCTTAGTCTGGTTTATCGGATAAGCCGCGTTGCTAGTCTGGTTTATCGGATAAGCCGCGTTGCCGGATGGAACCGGCAGAATCCTCGCGGAGAGATTCTGCCGCGGCGGAATTCCGTTTTCATTTGCCGCGGCATAATCTCCCGTTAGGGGATTATGCCGG
>QIIF01000122.1 GCA_003231075.1 Candidatus Falkowiibacteriota bacterium
GATAGAATTTTTTTAAATTTAATTCTGGTGTTGATTATTTTTTATATAATAAATTTTGCCGGCAATAGATTAAAACCGGCGTTTTTGGCTAAAATTAAAAAATAAGAAATTAACTTTAGCCACTTTTAAAGATGCGTTTTAGTAATTTTGAAAAACAAAATAAAAATTCTGACCCCTTTACCATTAAGAGCGGAAAATATGAGCGCGTGGAAGGGGTTTCTTACCGCCGAATGTGGACAGAAGAGGCATTTATGTCCGGCGGCCGGGGCAGAGAGGTGATAGGCAGAACTTTTAACTTATCTAAAATTCCTTTAATTTTATTTGCCTTGTCGTTTTTTATGCTAATAATTCTCGCGCGCGTCGCTTGGCTGCAAATAATCAAGGGAGACTATTATTATTCAATGGCCGAGGGAAATCGTATTCGTTCGCAAAGAATAGAGGCAAGGAGGGGGATAATTTATGATAGAAACCGCCGTCCGTTATCAAGAAATACGGCTAACTTTTTATTATATTTTGTTCCGGTGGATTTGCCGGCGAAAGGCGATAAGCTGGATAAAATTATCGGCGAGATCAGCCGAATTTTAGGCAATCAAACAAAAGATGATATTAAAAAAAAATTAGGAAAAATTGGCAGGAGGTCGCTTGAGGCGTATCAGCCGTTGTTTATAGCCGATAATATCGGATATGATAAAGCGATGCTTTTATATTTAAAATCAGATAAATGGCCGGGAGTCGTTATGGTGGATAGGCCGAGGCGCGCGTATGATTTATTTTGTTCCGGCGGCGGCGGTAAGTCTTGCGTATTTTCGCTATCCCACATATTGGGCTATACCGGAAAGATTAGCCCGGAAGAATTGAAAAAATTCGGCAAAGAATACTCGCCTATTGATTATATCGGCAAGATGGGAATTGAATATTTTTGGGAGCCGGATTTAAGGGGCGTTAACGGTAAAAAAAAGATTGAAGTTGACGCTTTTGGCAAGGAAAAGAAAATTATCAGCGAGCAAAAAGCGGAAGACGGGCATAATTTGGTTTTATCCATTGACACGGCGCTGCAAAAAAAATTAGAAGAAGTAATGGCCGCGGAGTTGAAAAAATTAAAATTAAAAAAAGGAGCGGCTATAGTGATGGATCCGAACAACGGAGAAATATTGGCTTTAGTGAGCTTGCCAGCGTATGATAATAATGTTTTCGCGCGCGGAATAACAGCCAAAGAATATAATAATCTTATCAGCCGTTCCGATAATTCGTTGTTTAATAGAGCTATCAGCGGAGAATATCCTTCAGGATCAACCATTAAACCGGTTATTGCCGCGGCCGCGCTGCAAGAGGGGGTTATTAATGAAAATACCGCTTTTTTAAGCGTGGGAGGAATACGAATCGGCCGGTGGTTTTTTCCTGACTGGAAAGCGGGCGGGCATGGCGAAACTTCAGTCAGAAAAGCGATTGCGGATTCGGTTAATACTTTTTTTTATTATATTGGAGGAGGGTATAAGGATTTCAAGGGTTTGGGCGTCGGCAGAATAGTAAAGTATGAAAAATTATTCGGACTTGGCGCCCAGACAGGCATAGATTTACCCGGAGAAGCAAGCGGATTCTTGCCGACTAAAGAATGGAAAAAAGAAGTAAAAGGAGAGCGATGGTATATTGGAGATACATATCATTTAGCTATCGGACAAGGGGATATTCTGGTGACGCCTTTGCAAATAGCGATGTTTACTTCCGTTTTCGCCAACGGCGGCAAGCTGTATAGGCCGCATTTGGTTAAAGAAATATTATCAAGCAATGATCAGTTGATTAGAAATATAGAAATAATTCCTGTTAGAGAAAATTTTATCAGCGATTATAATATAAATATTGTCCGCGAGGGAATGCGGCGAGCGGTAACAAGGGGAAGTGCGAGAAGTTTAAATAGTTTGCCGGTAGCAGCTGCCGGCAAAACCGGCACGGCGCAATGGTCTTCCAAAAAAAAACCGCACGCGCTGTTTACCGGCTTCGCTCCTTATGATAATCCGAAAATAGTTATTACTGTTCTAATTGAACAAGGCGGAGAGGGGAGTTTTGTCGCCGTGCCGATCGCTAAAGAAGTGATGGCATGGTATTTTACGCGTTGATTTACCGCGAGAAAATCGTGGAAACCGAGTTTTTAATAGTTAAAATTATGCATAATTCAGGTTTTATTTTAATAAACAAACCGACGGGGCCGACTTCCCATGATGTTGTTGACGCTCTGCGAAAAATTACCGGCATTAGAAAAATAGGCCATGCCGGCACTTTGGATCCGTTCGCTTCCGGGCTTTTAATTTTGGGAGTGGGGCGGGACGCCACTAAAAAATTATCAATATTTTTAAAACAGGATAAAGAGTATATAGCCAAAATTAAATTAGGAGCCGTTTCCACCACTTATGATCCGGAGGGGGAGATAAAACTTACTCAAAACGCGGAAGCGCCCGGGCGCGAGGATATTAAAAAAGTTATAAAAAAATTCATCGGCGAAATAAAACAAGTCCCGCCGGCATTTTCAGCTAAAAAAGTAAAAGGGAAAAAGCTTTATGAGCTGGCGCGGGCGGGGGTGGAAGTTAAATTAAAACCGGTATCGCTGGCTGTTTATAATATTGAATTGTTAAATTACGATTGGCCGTTTTTGGAGATAAAAATTAAATGTTCGTCCGGCACTTATATCCGCTCTTTGGCGCGCGATATCGGAGAGAGTTTGGGATGCGGCGGATACTTGGAAGAGCTTTGCCGAATCAAGATCGGCGAATTTTTCCTATCTGACGCGCTTGAAATACCACAATTAAATCCGCGAAACTGGCAGAATTCTCTTAAACACTTAGCACTCTCTTGACAAGAGTGCTAAGTGTAGTATAATGGCAATATGGACAAGAGAAAATCGCTTATTTTAAACACAATTATTAAAGAACATATTAAAACCGGGGCGCCTGTCGGTTCGGGGGTATTGGCAAATAAGTATAAGTTAAAAATTTCTCCGGCAACTATTCGCAATGAAATGGCGGAATTGGAAGATGACGGATATATAATACAGCCGTATACTTCCGCCGGACGCGTTCCGGCCGAGAAGGCGTATAGTTTTTATTTAAATAGTTTAAAAGACAAAAAGCTTAGTTCTTCCGATTTGGAGATTTTTGAAAAATTGTTTTCTGACCGCGGCGAGAAGCATATAAAGCAGACAGCGAAAGAAATGGCTAGAATTTCCGGCAATACTATTTTTTGGGCGACTGACAAGGATAATTTTTTCTATACCGGAATTTCCAATTTACTCGCGCAGCCGGAGTTCGCCCAGAGCGATTTAATCCGCCATATTTCTTTAATGATGGATCGCGTTGACGAGATTATTGACAAGATTTTTGATGATATGGAGTTTGACACAAAAGTCCTCTTGGGCTCGGAAAATCCTTTCGGGGATTCTTGTTCTACGATTTTGGTAAAATATAAGGCCGGAGGCAAAGAGGGTTTGTTCGGGATTTTAGGGCCGATGAGAATGGATTATGAAAAGAATTTAGCTTTAGCCGATTTTATTAATAAAAAATTAATTGAAAAGTAGAATTAATTACGAATTAATATGGAACAAAAAACAAAAAATAAAGAACAAAAATTTTCTCCCCACAAATTATCAGAGGAGAAGGAATATAAAAATAAATCTTTTTTTGGAAAAAATTCGGATGGTAAAAAGAGTAAAAAAGATGAGTTGGCGGAAATAGAAGGGAAATATAAGCGCGCGCTCGCTGATTATCAGAATTTATTAAAACGCACGGCGATTGAAAAGCGGGAATATGTAAAATACGCCAACGAACAGCTGCTTTATGAAATTTTACCTGTTTACGATAATTTAAAATTGGCTCTGCGCCATTCCGATAAAACGCCAAACGGCGTTAACGCGGTGATTGAAGGCGTAAAATATGTTTTAAGCCAATTTAAAACAATTTTAGATAATTTGGGAGTTAAAGAAATAAAAACAGTCGGAGAAAAGTTTGACCATCACACCATGGAGGCGATTGAGAAAAAGGAGACGGATGATAAGAATAAGGATGGGGTTGTGGAGAGCGAGGTAATGTCCGGATATCGGTTGGGGGATAAGGTGATACGGGCTGCGAGGGTTGTTGTTTATGAGTTTAAGAAATAAAATATTTAATGAAGGCGATGGTGGCGGTGATTGGGATGAAGAGTAATTAAAAAAAAGCTCCCCTCTTGTCATTCCTGCCCGGGAGCAGGAATCCAGGAGTGAGCCGTAATAATAAGAATTATAAACAACGGTTTATAGAGATAATAGTCTTATCGGTTTATTTTCATTACTACGGTTTAACCCTGGATTCCGTGTCTCCGCTTCGCTCCGCACGGAATGACAAAAGTGGGGGAATAGTAAGATAAAAGAATTAAGAAATTTATGCTAATAATTTCATTTGAACAAATTTGGGAAAATATAATAAGATATTCAGGTCAAAAGATATTTAAGACAAAAAGAGGTGAGCCTTTTTCGTACAGTATAAATAATAATATTG
>QIIF01000029.1 GCA_003231075.1 Candidatus Falkowiibacteriota bacterium
TTTGTAATAATAAATATTGTAATAATAATTGGAATCAGTTTTTTTATTTTCGGCAATATAAATACTCGTAAAGTTATACAAACAGCAAAATATGCTGTTTTATACAGCGATGGCAGTTCTGAATTTGTGTATCGTGATAATTTTGGCGGTTTATTTACGGTCTATCGCGCGCCGCTTTCTTTATATTGGGTGGGTAAAAAGGAATCAGGATTTGGCCCTATTGGTTGGCGTTTTCCGCTCATACGCAAATTGGGAGGAAACAGCAAGCGCGTGTTGTTTGCCGTTAAAAATGACGGTCCGTATTCTTCATGCCTTAAGAATATTATTATTGCCGATCGCGCCACACGGCAAACAAAAAAAGTTAATACAGAGTTATGTATAAAAAATACGCTTGATGAGCATGATTTTACGCGTTTTTTCGGAATCGCCCCATCCGATAAAAACGCCGAAATCGGAAAAAAAAGATATATCGCGGGGATTGGGAATTATCTTAGCGGAAAGACCATGGCGGCAACCACGGTTTCACTTTCTAAAAATGAACATTTTTTAGGACGCGCCGTTTCTGATTGGGAAATGTCAAATGTTCTTTTTATGACAGGTATTTGCGATCCGCGCATAAGCAATAATACATTTTTGCGTATATATGATTTTAACGCCAAAGAAGGCAAGCTTTTCAATCTTACTCCTCGCCGTTTAACCTGCCAGTCCATACTTGATGCTCCGGGCGACGCCAATCCTATTAGCTATAAACGCGGATTTAATCAAACGGCAAAAGAGGGGAGTTTTATATTAAAAAATACAAAAACAGGGGAAGAAGAGATTATTATTCCATAAATTTTCCGCCGGGTATTGAAAAAAATTATTGGAGTCGCGGCGAAACGCTGGTATGCTTATTTTGATTATAGTGCTATAATGAGTATATGATGAAATTTAGGCCGGTAATTTTAATATCAATTTTTAGCGCCATTACCTTTTTGTCGGTTAGTTTTTGGGTGCCGGCGACAGATTGGACATTTTTGCCTTTTTTGCTTTTGGCCGGATTTTTTATGGCTCTGGTTCAAAAGGAAACCGTTGCTTATGATTTTATGGATAAATTACTGGCAGGATCTTTGCTTTTCGGTTTTTTGCTTATGGCTTTGATTTTTTTAAGGATGTACGCGATGTCGCATTTGGTTTATAATTCAGCATTGCCTTTTTCGTTTTTATGGAGCAGGGATACGCTCGCGATAGCCGCGGTTTTTTCTTTTGTCAGTTTTTTGGGAGGATTGGCGGGGGTAGTTCTAAAAGGTTTTTACGCTTTATACGGCGATAGGATCGGTAAAATAATAATTTTTTTCAAGCGGTTTTTCTAAAAGCCGTTTATCGCGCAATATGAATCAAAAAATTAAAAATGAATTGCTGGCGGGGGTTGAGAAATTAAAAACGCCCGAAGGTTATCTGATGGCCGGTTATCCGAATTATTTTTATCTTTTCGGCAGAGATTCTTTGATAAGCTCTTGGCAGATGCTGGCGATAGATCCGGCAATCGCGAAAAATACTTTGAAGATTTTGGCGGAACATCAGGGAAAAACCGTGAATAATAAACGGGAAGAGGAACCGGGCAAGATTTTGCATGAATATCGGATTAAGCGCAAAGACCAACTGGCTTTGCCGCAATGGGATTTTCCATATTTCGGCAGTGTTGACTCCACGCCGCTTTTTGTTATCGTGGCGGAAAAATATTTTGAAAAAACGGGCGACAAAGAGTTTTTGGCGCGAATTTGGGATAATATCGTAGCGGCGCTTAATTGGATTTCAGTTTACGGCGATTGCGATAATGATAATTTCATTGAGTATAAAAGAAAAAATCCTTACGGCCTTTTCCATCAGGGCTGGCGCGATAATTTTGAAAATCATTTGAAAATTAATCCGCCGGTAGCCATTGTGGAAGCGCAGGGATACGCTTACGCGGCATATATGGCCGGAGTTAAATTGGCAAAGCATTTCAGCCGAGACGGTTCTTTGCAAAAAATATGGAAAAAGAAAGCGGACGCGCTCGCCGCCGAGTTTCAAAAAAAGTTTTGGTGGGAAGGGGAGCAATATTATTATCTCGCGCTTGATAAAAACAAAAAGCCGAAGAATAGCGTTTCTTCCAATCCGGGCCATCTTCTTTTTTCCGGCATTGTTTCAAAAAAAGCAACGCGGAAAATAGTAAAACGGCTTTTTCAAAAAGATATGTTTACGCGGTTCGGCATTCGCACGATTTCCGAAAACGAACCTGATTTTAATTATTCAAGCTACCACCTCGGGTCAGTTTGGCCGCATGATAATTGGATAATTTATTACGGCCTTAAGCGATTGGGATTTTCAAAAGAAGCGGAACAAATAAAACAATCCGTGTTATCCGCTTATCGCGAGTTGCGGTGCATACCTGAATTGTTCGGAGTTAAAAACGGAGAAATTTTTTCATTGGCAAAGGGAGCCAAGCAATATGAAAAAAGATTTCATAAAAATATTAAAGCGAATTCTCTGCAGGCGTGGGCGGTTTGCGGTTTGTTGAATATGATTTGGGAGGATTAGCAAGGGGGCTGCCGCCAAAATAAAAACAGCTCCGAGTGTTCGGAGCTGTTTTTGATATGTAAAAAAGTATTAAGCTTTTTTAACATTGACTGCCGCTTTGCCTTTTGGGGTTTCTTCAACCTCAAACATAACAGCGTCGCCTTCTCTTAATTCCTCAAAGCTAACACCATCTAAGTTATTAGCGTGAAAAAATAAATCATCACCGCTCTCTTGAGCGATAAAACCGAAATTTTTATCGGTTAATTTTTTAATAGTTCCTTGCATGTTAATGTAAAGATAAAGTTAATTAAGTAAATACTAATGAGTAGAAATTCGACTTTATCTCTACGCTCTTAATATTTGTCACCCCTCAATTAAGGTTTCCTCGAACCGAGGGCGGATAGTAATTAAACTAACTATTTAATACTAACACAAAAAAATTTTTTTGTCTACCCTTTTGTTATTAGCAAGCGAAATATCCGTTTATTAGCGTAGATGCCCTTTTTAATTTTGCCGGCAGAGAAAAATTTGTTAAATTGGCGGTTATTACCAGATCGGACCAATCGCATTACAATCCGCCGGCTAATCATCCGTGGAAAAAGCAATTTTTGTTAAATCGGATAAAAAACGAGGCGACAGAATGCGTTCTAATGAACAAAACAATGTCTGCCTGATGCCCTTTAATGCCTGTCAGCTAAAAACATAATTTCAAATTTATTAATTTAACATGGTATGACATTTTATTTGGCTTTGACATGTAATTTAGCGCTTTTTTTAAGCCCTGTAGGGGCGAATGGCATTCGCCCATTGTCCCGCCCGCTAAATGTTCGAAGCGCGCCGAAAAAGGAGCTAAGCTCCTGCGCGTTATATTATTTTCAATAATCCGCGGTTGTATATCGGTAAATACTATAAATAAAATCAAACTCGCAGGAGCTTAGCTCCTTTTATTGCGAGTGTTTATTGGACGGTAGCTATTCGTCAATTGAAATGTCAGTTGATGTGGATATATCCGCGAATCGCGGTAAAAACGCGCGATTACGCACAATCACTTTTCGTTCGGTTGTTCCAATATTTCCGGCTTGATCGGTTGCCGTGAAGGTTATTATGTAAGAAGTGGTGGTTGAAGTGTCAATATTTAAGTTATCCGGATGCATTGCGGATCCGCCGTCAAGCGATACCTTGTATTCAAGATTGTCGTTGATATTGTCCGTGACGGTAGCCCCGGGGTCGGAATATGTTGAATCTACCGGTATTTCCGACGGATTATCGCCTTGCAGAGTTATCACCGGAGGTTCGGTGTCTTTTTCAGCGGGAGGAACGGTCTCGGCGCCGCCGGCGGAGTCATTAGGATTATCTTGTCCGTCCCCGCCGTTTTTCACGACAACCGTATAATCCCCGCATTTCCCCGGAGAATTAACCATGGCTCCATTTTCAATTTTAACGCAGTAAATTTTGCCGGTCTTACTGTCTTTCATTTCAAATGAATCGGTAATAAGATTTTCCGTCGTGATTTTCTTCGCGGTGAGCGTGTTTACAACTAATTCTTTCAGCCGTATAAATCCGTCCGATATGGTAATTCCAAAATTCATAAATTGTCCCAAAATCCAATTAAAACTCAGAGTAGAAACATCGGCGCTTTCTTGGGTTGTGGAGCTATTCGCGATTTTCGCTTCCAAATCTTGAATTCTTAAATTCATTTTATCAACTTTGCCGGCCAGCTCTTTGGTTCCGGCGAAAACCAAGCTTGTCATTTTATATAGATCAACGCCTTTGCCGTCCACTGAAAGAATCTCGGGCGGTGTTTCTGCCGCCATCAAGCCGAATCGCGAAGGCGCGTCCGAATCATCGCCGAGATAATGGTAGTTAGCCAATTTTGTTTCCTTGATTTTTTCAAGCGCGCCGGTATAATCGTCTTTTCCCCAAAGCGCAATATCCTTTTTCGTTTTTTCGTTTGAAATTGCGATAAACGACT
>QIIF01000063.1 GCA_003231075.1 Candidatus Falkowiibacteriota bacterium
AGTTGCCACAAAAAAAATACAAGAAATTCTGCCTCATAAAAATATCACCGCAGAAAAAATAGAAAAAATACAAGAAAATTGGGGTGGTATGGAGCCGATATTTACTTATCTTAGCAGGTTTCCAGAACTAAAAAAATATATAGCTGAAATCATCGCCCATGTTGACGGCGACGAAAACTGGAAAAATTGGCGGTACAATTTAGATAATAATACTGTTAAAAAGCAAATTGGCCATTTAAGCGAGCAACAACTTGAAATTTGGCAAGGAGATTATTTTTCTGAAATTGGCGATATTATGATTGCCGGCGAATCCGGCGCCGAGAAACCAAAACAGGTTCAGGGTATTTTACAAGATGCGGTGGTGAACCACAAGCATATTTACGATCCGGAAAGAGGACAGAATAAAAATGAGTTCATCCAAAAAACATTAGAAAAGGTTTACGGCGAAATAGATGAAAATCCGAATAATCAAGAGGAAATTATACAAAAAGAAATAGGAGATATTTTAGCTGACACAAAACAGATTGATGTTGTAATCCAATCAAGCAATATTCCGAGAATAGAGCAAAGCTTGCAAAAAGTATTTTCACAAGGAAAAGAGATTGATTTATCTAAAAAAACAAAAGACACTGTTGATTTTTTGTCAGGATTTTTACCGAAAGAATTAAATAAAAAATTGAAAGAAAATTATGATAGCGCGGAACAGCAAGGGAAGAAAGTATTAGCCAATAATATTATTACTCCGGAAATAAAGCAAGTATTGGAGCAAAAAATTCAAGAAATTCAAGCGCAACTGATAGAAACGGAAAATTCCGATATTTGGGATAAGCACGCGCTGGATAAAACAAAATTAAAAAACCTCGGCCAATTTTATCAAAAGAGGCAAGAGTTAAAAGCCGCTGTTGATCTATTGCGATTAAACAGTTTGTCTAATAAGCTAATTGCCACTAATCGTGTTATAGAAAAAGAAGGTAAAAAGGGCGGTGAAACACTGTTGAGTGTTGTTGGCAATCTCCAAAAATATTTTAAAGACAGTCCGTTATCCCAAGATATAAAAAATATTGAATTTTTATTGAAAGAAAAAAGCGAATTAGGCGAAAAAAGAAGATTGGCGATGATATTTACCGATAATCCGCAAATGCTTTGGCAGGTGGGGAAATATCCGCTTGGCAACGGTTCTTGCCAGCATTACGCCGAAGGAAGTTACGCCGATAATTTAATGGGTTATGTCGGCGATGCCAATTGTAAAGTTTCTTATCTGGTGGATTTAAATAAATTGCCGCAAAATTTTAAACAAGAATTGTACGAAAAAGAATTTGAAGAAATAAAAGATAAAATACCGGCGCAAGACTTATTAAACGCTTGCGTTGCCAGATCTCTTATAAAAATGACTAAGGATAAAAAGAATCAGCCAGTCATTCTTCTTGAGCCGACTTATAGCAAGGTTTATAAAAGCGATACAGCAATGGATAAATATTTTAATCTGTTCGTTGATTTGACGGTGGCAGAGCCGATGAAAGCAAAAATGGCAAGAGGCGGCGGCAATGAATCTGTAGCCAAAGGGCCAAGCCGAAGTCCGAGGGGGCAATATGAAGACCTTAATTTATCAAGCGTTAAATTCATTCATAAGTTAAGCAAACCGACCAAAGAAGATGAGGAGATGATAGAGAGGATTAGGAGTTCTAACTAATTTATTATTTTCCGTATAATCAAATGTTAATAAGAAATTTAATTTATATTTTGCAAAGCGAAAATTACGATATTGCCAGGTTTATAAAGTTTTCTTACTCGCGTTTAAAATGGTGGAAGCTGGAAAAAAGGAAGCAAATCGTTTGGACATTAAAGGCGCGCTTGATATACTCAATGTCAACCTCGTTAATCGCGGTTGTTGTTTTATGGTTTTTTACGGAATTTAATTGGATCGGCTTTTTAGTTATTATTCCGGCAATTGCATTATTGCCTTTTATTATCGCGGTTTCATTACTGTTGATACAGCCGTTGGATATTATTATCAAGGCAAGAAGATATAAAAAAGCAAGGAATATTTTGAGAATAAAAAAATTAATCATTATCGGCATTACGGGAAGCTACGGCAAGACCAGCGTTAAGGAAATTTTAAGCGCGGTATTAAGCGCAAAATATAAAGTTTTAAAGACTCCGGAAAATATTAATACGGATATTGGAATAGCGAATTTTATCGTAGAAAATAAAGAAGCGCTGGATAATTATGATGTTTTTATCATAGAAATGGGGGCTTACAGAGTGGGTGATATAGATAGAATTTGCGATATTGTGAACCCGGATTATTCCATTTTAACCGGCATAAACGAATCGCATATAGAGAGGTTCGGCAGCTTGGAGAATATAATCAAGGGAAAATTTGAATTGCCGAGAAAAACAAAATTGTTATCCGTGTTGAATTTTGACGATAAAAATATTAGAGATAATTTTGATAAATTTAAAATAAACAAATATGTTAAAATATCAAAAGACGCTGTTAAAAATATTAGCGCGAAAGATAATTTTGAGGGCATAGAATTTGAGTTTAATAATATTAAATTTCAAACTAAACTGCTTGCTTATCATAACATAACCCTTATATTGCTATGCGCGGAAATAGCCAAAGAGCTGGGAATGCCTTTTAATGAAATTAGCGCGGCGGTGAATGGAATAAAGCCGATACCGCATAGGCTGGAATTAATTTATAACAAACAATCAAACATCACCGTAATTGACGATAGTTATAACGGTAATATTAACGGCATTATAAGCGGCTTGGAAGTATTGGGAAGAGCGGAGGGGAGAAAAATTGTCTTAACTCCGGGCTTGGTTGAACTGGGAGACCAATCAAAAAATATTCATAGCATGATAGGGGAGCTTTATGCGAAAAATGTTGACTTAGTTTTACTAATCAAAAATAGCGCCACCGAGTATATCGTAGAAAATTTTAATAAAAATAATTTTGAAAACTATAAAATTTATGATAATGTTAAAGAAGCCCATAACGATTTAAAAAATATATTAAAATCCGGCGATACAATTATATTTCAAAATGATTGGCCTGATAATTATTTGTAAAAAAATACTTCTTGTCATTCCTGCCTTGTTGTCATTCCGAACGAGCCGCGCGAGGAGGAATCCCTTAAAGCGCGTTAATTGCAAGGACATTGCAGTTATCACGGATAAGGGATTCCTCTATTCGCTCCGCTCCGTTCGGAATGACAAAGGGGATTAAAAAATATGAACAAACTAAAAATCGGCGTTTTTTTCGGCGGTAAAAGTCCGGAGCATGATGTGTCAATAATTACCGGACAGTTGATAATGTCCGAATTGGGGAAAATGGGGTATGATTTTATGCCTATTTATATAGATAAAGAAGGCGGGTGGTTTATCGGCGAAGAATTGGGGAAATTAAAATTTTTTAATGATGCTAACAAAGAAGAAAAATTAAAAAAATTAGGCGGCTGGTATTTTGATCTCGCGGAGTCAAAGGGAAAATTAGTGTTTAAAAAGAAAGGATTAAGTTCAAAAAAAATTAAAGTGGATGTGGCTTTTCCGGCCTTCCACGGCGCGAACGGCGAAGACGGGACTATTCAGGGGATGTTTGAAATTTTTAACATTCCGTATGTCGGCTGCGATGTTCCTTCTTCGGCAATGGCGATGGATAAGGCCTTAACGAAATTATTTTACAAAAGCAAAGGCATCGCCACCACTGAGTTTATTTATTTTACCAATAATGATTGGCTCCAAAATAAAGAATTGATTTTAGATAAAATAAAGGATACTTTAAATTGGCCGATTTTTATCAAACCGGCGAAACTCGGCTCGTCAATCGGAATGGCCAAGGTAAAAAAATATGAAGATTTGGAGTTCGCCTGCGAAGTCGCTTTGCATTATGATAATAAAATTTTAGCGGAAGAAAGCGTGGAAGATTTGGCCGACATAACTTGCGCGGTGATGGGCAACGACAAGCCAACGCCGTCGCTAATCCAAGAGTCCGTTTTTAAAGGAGAGCATTTCAGCTACGAAGATAAATATATTGAAGACGGGGGAGCGCAACTGGGAAACGCCCAAAACAATCTCGTGATTCCCGCGAATCTTGACGCGAATACCACAAAAGAAGCCCAAGATTTATCCGTTAAAATCTTTAAAATTTTCGGCTGCTCCGGAATTGCCAGAATTGATTTGCTATATGATAAAAAAGCAAAAATTATCTACGCCAACGAAATCAATCCCATACCCGGAATCCTCTATTATCATTTATGGAAAAAAAGCGGCGTGGAGCTGGATGAGTTGCTGAAAAATTTAATTCAATTAGCGATAGAGAAACATAAGGAAAAAAATAAAATTACCCACACTTTTAAATCCGATATCTTGGAGCAAACGAAAGGGATGAAGTTGAAGTTGGAGAATAAATAAAGTTGCGGGAGTGGAGCTTGGGGAGTTTTTGGATGAATTGATTACAAGTTATAAATAGATTACAAT
>QIIF01000185.1 GCA_003231075.1 Candidatus Falkowiibacteriota bacterium
AAATATTTTAACTAATTGCCAAAACAGGCCCCGAGGGCCTGTTTTGTTTTAGTTAGACGCGCTAACCGGCGGAACCGATTCCCGTTCCTTGACCGCGGACGCCGCGGCGAATGCCATTCTCCCATGCAAGCAATCCGGGAACAGCCCGCGTCGCGGTATTGGCAAGCGGTCCGTTTACTTTTATTTATTTAACATCTCTTGATAACTTTTTATTAAATCACTATCGCTGACTTTGTCTAAAAGTTTTTTATCCATTCCGCCGCTCAGAAGCATTTGGCGAAGTGTGGCGGCGTCTAATTGTCCGCTGGAAATAGCTTGCATCGCCGCGCTGTTATCCGTCTGTTTAAGCGCGCCGCTAACTTCCGGCTGAGCCACTAATCCGCTAAAAGGATTAACATTATTTTGATTATTTTGCGAATTTAAACCGCTCATACTGCTTGTTGCGGTTGAATTTATCGGAGATACGCCCGAAGAGCCGTAACAATTACGGCCAACCGGGCAATTAGGGTCATTGCCGGAATCAATTTCTTCTTTATCCGTAAATCCATCGCTGTCTGAATCCTTCAAATAAGGCGATGTTTTATAAATATAAAGCTCATCCCAATCTGATAAACCGTCTTTATCAGTATCTTTGGCGCGCAAAGCATCCTCGCTGTTTTCTTCTTGGGGTTGCGCCGGCGCGGCGCTGTTTGTTCCCGTATTATTATCATAATTAAGCGGTCCGGTTATGCTTTTTTTAAACTGGACCATCCATACTCCAACAACCGCGACCGCGAAAACCGCCAAAATAGCGGCGGCTATTTTCTGCCCCCTGCCTAACGATTCCGGATGAACCGGAATATGTTCATCTTCAAATTCTTCTTCATTATTATCTTCTGAATTTTGATAATCTTCTTGCATAAAATTCAACTCAACAACGGCGAAATATAATATTATAACCAATGCCAACCGTCGCTTGCCCTCATTATAGCATATCTTAAATAAAAAATAAAATGCCGGCGGCAACCGCTAAATAACCTTGACGCTAAAATAATAATAATATAATATGATAATAAGACGCTTAATTTGTTAAACGCGCAATAAATATATGGAATCAATCACCGAAGAAATTTTAATATTGGTAAAAAAGAAAATGGCGGAGCAGGCCGCTTACGGTCGCGACGCTTACAAAGAATTGGTGGAAGAAACCATTGAATATTTTCGTGAAAAAGGAAAATTAACGGATGATGATAATAATGAATTTATCAAAGACCAATTAATGAATATGTGGAATACTGTTGAAAGTGAATTCAGCAAGAATAAATAATTCATAAATTAATAACTCAAAACTGATAACTTGCGGCCAATACAAAAAGCGGGGAAAGATTCCCCGCTTTTATTATGTCCCGCCGCTGCCGCTAAACCTTGATCACTACCGGCAAAACCATCGGCCTTCTTTTTGTTTGCGTAAATAAAAATTGCCCGATATCGTTTCTTACTTTATTTTTAATATAATCATCGGACGCCGGCGTGCGCGCGTCGTGATCTTTAACTATTTTTTTCACTTTCATTCTGGTTTTTTCAATCAACGCTTTATTTTCTTTCATATAAACAAAACCGCGGGAAATTATATCCGGATTGCCGATCGGTTCGCCGGTGCGGGAATCAATAGTGGCGATAATAACAATCATTCCGTCGTCGGCCATAACGCGGCGATCGCGCATTACAATACTGGAAACATCCCCCACGCCCAATCCGTCAACCATAACATAATCCGTCACCGCCCGTTCTTCCGTTAATCTGCCTATAGCCTCTCCTTGAGGATTTTTAACAAACTCAACCGCCTGCCCGTTATCAGCCACAAAAATATTTTCTTTGGATATGCCCACTTGTTCCGCCAGTTCCGCGTGGGCGCGCAGCATAAAATGATTACCTTCAATCGGCATAAAATACTTTGGATTTAAAAGCCGCATCATTAATTTTAAATCTTCCTTTTTGGCATGCCCTCCGGCGTGGATGTCCATCATTTCATAATTAATTATTTTGGCTCCCTGCCGAACAATCATATCCATTAAATTTTGTATGGTTCGCTCATTTCCAGGGATAACCGAAGATGAAAGAATTACAGTGTCTCCGTCCTTCAATCTAACCGTGCGATGCGCCCCGTTCACTACGCGCATCATAAAAGCGTTCGCCTCTCCTTGGGCTCCGGTTCCGACAATTATCACTTTATTATCCGGCAGCCGCCTGAATTCGTTGTCATTTTGCACTAAAATCTTCGGGTTAAATTTAAAGTAGCCGATTTGATGGGCGATCTCCACATTATCATTCATACTCCTGCCTTGTAAATAAATTTTTCGGCCGTACTTTGCCGCCAAATCAAAAATTTTCTGCACGCGGCTGAGCTGGGAAGCGAATGTTCCGATAATAATCCGGCCGTTAATTTTTTCAAACAATTTTCCCATCTCATCGCCGATTGACGATTCGGAAATTTGGTATCCCGGGTGGGTGGAATCGGTGGAATCCGACATTAACATTAAAACGCCCTGTCCTCCCAGTTGCGCTATGCGGTTTAGATCAGCCGGTTTGTCATTAACGGGCGAATAATCAATTTTAAAATCTCCTGTATGGATAATTCTTCCTATCGGGGTATTGATAATAATGGCGAAACAATCCGGAATAGAATGGTTGACGCGCAAAAATTCAATCCTAAAGGCCTCTCCTAACGACACTTTTGATGATTCGTCCACTGTGGCTATATTTAATTTCGGGCATTGCTTAAATTCCGCGACGCGTTTTTGGACAATACCGGCGGCCATTTTCCCCATAAACATCGGCGGGTTGCCTATCTTCCCCATTAAGTGCGGAATAGCCCCGATATGGTCATAATGCCCGTGGGTAATAATAATGCCTCTGATCCAATCTTCTTTTCCTTCCAAATAGGAAATATTGGGAATTATATAATCAATGCCATGCATATCTTCTTCCGGAAATTGCAATCCCATATCAATAATAATAATTTCTTTATTATATTCTATAATAGTCATATTGCGGCCGACTTCTTCCAGACCGCCCATAACCATAATCTTTAATTTATCTTTTTGATAAATCTGTTCTCGCGCCGCGGGAGCGGATTTGCCGCTTGCTGTTTGAGCGCGCCTAAACCGGCCTCTTCCTTGGGAAGGGGCTGTTTGTTTAAATGTTGTCTTTGGTTTTTCCCGCCCTGCTTGTCCCGAACTATGTTGAGAGGAGTCCGCGGAACGGGATTTGTACTTTGTAATCATATTTTTGTTTAAATCCGTCTCGGCAGAATATCCCGTTAATGCAGATATCCAAGATGCCGATTAGCGAATATGTTATAGTTAGATAGTTTATCAAGTTGAAAGTTTATCAAGTTGAAAGTTTATTAAGTTGAAAGTTTATTAAGTTTATTGAATTAAGATTTAAGAAGTTGAATGGTGCCGATGACGGGAGTTGAACCCGCAAACCTTGCGGCACACGCTCCTGAAGCGTGCGTGTCTGCCAATTTCACCACATCGGCGCAATTTGCCACTCCGTCCGGAATGGCAAAGACACGGTGTTTTACTATCTTAAAACACAAGTTTTTTCCCTGTTTTAATATACCACTCCGCAATATTTGAAAAACGGTCGCGGGGAATTAAAATATTTTTTACGCCAAACCCTTTTACTTTTTTACTTTGAACATAAGTATAAAAAGGGGAATATAAGAAAATAGCCGGTAAATCTTTAGTGATAATTTCTTGAAATTTTTTATATTTTTCTTTTCTCACTTTAATATCCGAACTGATTCTGGCGTCTTCCAACAGCTGATCAACATCTTTGTCGGCATAATTTGATAAATTCAAACCGCCCTCTCCAATCTGAGAGGAATGCCAAAGGACATATAAATCAGGATCCGCTCCTAATATTTGGCTGTAAAATAAAGCTTCAAATTTTCTCGGACGGATAACATCCATCTCAATCTGATTCGCGGGAATAAATTCAATAATGGTTTTCACCCCTATTTTTTCCCAAAATTTTTTAATATGCTCAATTACTTGATGATTGCCATCACCCTCAACAGCCGTTAACTTAATAATCAAAAATTTGCCGTCTTTGCGCCGCCACTTGCCGGCGCCCATCATTAATTTATCTTCATTGATTTTTATACTTTCATTTTTGTTCTTGTCCTGTTTCGCTTGCTCCGAAGAAACGGTTGAAGTGGCTGATTTCGGGCTTGTTGAAGTAGCTAAAATATCGCGGGCGGCGGCCGCTTCATCTGCTGTTATCTCTGCTGTTTTCCAACCGGCATCGTTTAACAGCGCCATCGCTTTTTCGGGATTATATTTGTATTTAACATTATCGCGATTATAGGCAAAATTATCCGGCAAAATCGGCCCATCCGCCAAACGCGCGTCTCCGCCCAAATCATCCTTAATAATAGCATTTTTATCTATGGCTAAAGCAAGCGCTTGGCGCGAACGCTTATCCGCTAAAAAA
>QIIF01000187.1 GCA_003231075.1 Candidatus Falkowiibacteriota bacterium
AATAAAAAAAAATTTAGAAAATTGATTTTTAAATTTTTAGCGCTTAAATTAATCGGAAAAAATAAAATGGATTTTGGCGATATATTATTTTCCGGCTTTAGCCGAAAATCCCAAAGGTATTACCACGCTTTCAGAAAACGGGAATTAAAAAAGATAATTAAAAAAACCGGATTAAAGATTGAAAAGATTTATAAGGATAAATATAATTATTACGCCATATTAAAAAAATAATATTTATGCCAAAATGAATATATCCAAAAAAAAATTTGAGGAATTAGTTGCTGAGACCATAGAAAATTTACCTAAGAAATTTAGGGACAAATTATATAATGTAGCGATATTTACTGAAGATTGTCCCGGCAATGAACAGTTAAAGAAGCTTGGAATGCGCCGCGGCGAAGCTTTGCTTGGTTTGTTTGAGGGATACGCTCAGGCAAAACGGCTTAATTTTGGGCCGGTTTTACCGGACAGAATTACCATATTCAGGCAATCAATCCGCAAATATTGTTCCAGTGAACAGGAAATTAAACAAAAAATAGCAAACACCGTTAAACATGAAATAGCTCACCACTTCGGCTCTGGCGAAAGGGGCGCTGGAATGGCCGGCCGCCGCAGTCCTTGATTTTTTTTAACAGTTATGTTAATATAATTTTGAACTCCCCGAAAGGAGTTTTTTGTAATAACATTAATTCGCGCCCGGGATAGGATTAAAAGCAAAGGTTTAATATCCATCTCTATCCGTTATAATAGTTCTAAAATTATAAAGTTGTGAAATTTTTTAAAATATACTTTATAACTTTAAACTTTATAAACTTTATAACTTCACGCACCCGTAGCTCAATTGGATAGAGTGTCTGGCTTCGGACCAGAAGGTTGTAGGTTCAAGTCCTACCGGGTGCACAAATAAGTTTTATCATTTTTGTGATAAAAATTATTTGAGCGTTCGGTAGATACGAGAAGCTACTGTTTACACGGGGCTTCCGCCCCTTCAAGTCCTACCGGGTGCACAAATAACAGTTAACATTTAACAATTAACATTTAACAATTAACAATTAACATAAAAATATTTGTAAAATTGTTAAAGGTTAATTGTTAAAAGTTAACAGTTAATTTTCGGCTGGGTAGCTCAGTTGGTTAGAGCGTAGCACTCATAACGCTAAGGTCGAGAGTTCAAGCCTCTCCCCAGCCACCGTATTAGTTTTTAAAGTTATAAAGTAGAAAGTTATAAAGTATATTTTTAAAAAACTTTATAAACTTTTAACTTTTAACTTTATAACTGCCATGCGCCCTTAGCTCAGTTGGTAGAGCAGTTGCCTCTTAAGCAAACGGTCGCAGGTTCAAATCCTGCAGGGCGCACAAACAAAAAAAATCCCTCAAAAGGGATTTTTTTGTTTGCTTATCAAAATTTAACTCTTTAACGCGTCCTTTAGAGTTTTTCCGGTTTTAAATTTTGCTACGCGGACTTCCGGGATTTGAATTCGCTCGGACGGATTTTGCGGATTAACGCCGTTACGGGCATGGCGCGTCTTTGGTATGAAAGCGCCGAAGCCGGTGATAGAAACTTCGTTTCCGGCTTTAAGCTCATTAATGGTTATTCCCACAAAAGCGTTAAGCATAGCTTCGGCCTGCTTTTTGGAAATATCCGTCTCTTTGGCAATGCGGTCAATTAAATTTGCTTTGTTCATATATGTTGGTTAATTAGGGCTTAGCGCTTAGTGATTAAGGATTTAAAATCTAAACCCTGATTAACTAAGCAACTAATCGCTTAATTTTATTCTTATTTTATTTCAACGAATTTCGTTATCGGTTTAATCTTTTTTGCCTTTCCTGTTTTACTGTCAATAGAAACCAATACCGAGTTAAAAATCGCTCTGCCTTTTTTGGGAATAACATTAGACCGTTTTATTTGCGTTAAGAAAGTATTAATAATACTTTCTTTTTCAATACCGATACACCCGCCGGCGAAACCGGCCATGCCCGCGTCGGTAATGTGGGCCGTGCCTTGTTCGGTAATCTTATGGTCGGCGGTCATTATATGCGTATGGGTGCCAAACACCGCGCTTGCCCGCCCATCCGCATAATGGCTCATTGCGACTTTTTCCGAAGTGGCTTCCGCGTGTATATCAATGATTATAGCAGAAAAATTTTTGCCTGCCAAGTCTTTATCGGCTAATATCTCGTCTAATTTGCGAAACGGGCAATCATAATCCATTTTCATAAATACTCTGCCGATTAAGTTGATGAGCAGAATATCGTGTTTATTATTTTTTAAAATCCCACTATCCCCCTTAATCCCCCCAACCCCCTCTCGTCCCGATGCGGCGGTGATTATCAAAGGAGCCTTTATTTCTCCGCCCCCTGTTCGCGAGGCGCTAATAGAGATAACGGAATATCCTTTTCCGGGAACACCGGCGGAGTAATTCGCCGGCCTTAAAATAGGCATACTGTCGTAAATGCCGAGCTGCTTTTCTTTTTTAAAAGAATGATCGCCGCAAGTAAACCAATCAACTCCCGCTTCCATCACCTCTTTTAAAGCGCTTTCAGTTACGCCCGAACCGTGAGAAATATTCTCCGCGTTGGCGACAACCAAATCCGGCTTAAGCTCTTTTTTCAGCTTAGGCAATACTTGTTGAACCGTCCGCCGACCGATTTTGCCGACAATATCACCGATGAATAATATTTTAATCATAAACTAGGGGTTAGTAAAAAGTTTATAAAGTAGCTAAACTTTTAACTTGATGAACTTTAAAGCATTTAAGCAGAGATAACACGAATTAAATCCCCCCAACCCCCCTTTACTAAAAGAGGGAATTATGAACTTTATGAACTTTCTAACTTTATAAACTTCGTACTATCTCGCGTATTCCGTCACTCTCATCTCTCTAATAACGCTAACTCTGACTTCACCCGGGTATTTTAATTCTTCTTCAATTTTCTTGGCGATATCCCGCGCCAAATTGCGGGCTTTCAAATCGTCAACTTCTTCCGGAGAAACAAACACTCTTACTTCCCGTCCGGCTTGGATGGCGTATGCCTTTTCAATGCCTTCAAAAGAGGTGGATATTTTTTCCAACTCTTCCAATCGCTGGATGTATCTTTCAAAAGTGTCATGCCTGGCTCCGGGGCGCGCCGATGAAATGGAGTCGGCCGTCTTAACGATAACCGAAATAAGCCCGCGCGGCTTGTCATCGTGATGAGTTTCTATCGGATCAATTATTTCTTGCGGCAAGCCGAATTTTTTGGCGATATTCGTTCCTATTTCCGGATGAGTGCCCTGCACTTCATGGTCAACCGCCTTGCCGATATCGTGAAGCAGTCCGCCTTTTTTCGCTAAGGTAACATCGGCTCCCAATTCTTCCGCCAGCAATGCCGACAAATGCGCCACCTCCATTGAATGTTGAAGGGCGTTTTGCCCGTAACTTGTCCTGTATTTAAGACGCCCGATAATCTGCACCAGCTTGGGGTCAAAACCGGTAATGCCGATTTCATACAAAGCTTCTTCACCCGCTTTTTTAATATCAAGCGCCAGCTCTTTTCTCGCTTCTTCAATAGCTTCTTCAATTTTAGTCGGATGAATTCGGCCGTCAAGAATTAAGCGGTTTAACGCTCTTTTGGCGATATGGCGCCTTATCAGAGAAAATCCGGAAATTGTAATCGCGTTCGGCGTATCGTCAACGATAATTTCCGTGCCGGTAAGCTGTTCAATAGTTTTAATATTCCTTCCCTCGCGGCCGATAATGCGGCCTTTCATTTCATCGCTGGGCAAATCAACGGCCGTGGTGGTAATTTCAGCCGCGCAAGAGGATGCCAATCGTTGCGCGGTTTGCGCTATTATATCCCGCGCTTTTTCTTCTAAAACTTCGGTTGATTCTTTTTCAAGCTTGCTGATGCGATGCAATAAATCTTCTTTGCTTTGGCTTTCAACATTTTTCATTAAAATATCAACTGCTTCCTGTTTGGACATTTTGGCGACTTTTTCAAGTTTTGCCAATTGTTCTTCTTTTATCTTTTTAATTTTCTCTTTAACTTCTTCCACGCGGCCGACTTTATCATATAGCTGCTGCTGTTTTTCCTGCAGTTCAAGAAGTTTCTGCGAAAAAACATTTTCTCTTTTTTCCAATCGCGCTTGGAGATTATTCATATCCGCGCGCCGCTTTTCCTCCTCTTGTTTAGCCGCCTTAATGGTGTCTAACGCTCTTTCTTCCGCATTTAACAAAAGTTCTGTTTGCTTAACTTTTGCCTCTTGCAGTAATTTTTCCGCTTTTGATTCCGTGGTTTTGATTTTACGGCCAGCTCTCTGGTTCCTTGTCCAATAACCGATAAAAAAACCGGCCGCGGCCAATATTGCCAAAAGAAAATACTTCATTAAAAATTCCATACAATGGTATTTACAAGCTGAAAAATAGAAATATTTTGAGGGCGCAAAAAAATAATTGGGGGATTGACGCCTATCATTATAGAATATAAATA
>QIIF01000127.1 GCA_003231075.1 Candidatus Falkowiibacteriota bacterium
CTTTTTTTATTTTTAGCAGAATTATCATCTAAAGTTTGTTTCATGGGCTTTTTTATTTAAGAAATTTATTGTATAATAATAGTGTGATTGCGTAAGCAATTTTAATTTTTGTTTTTAAGCAAACTTTTAACTTTATAAACTTTCTACTTATTTATGTATTTAGAAAAACTTGAAATTCAAGGTTTTAAGTCGTTTGCCAATAAAAATACCCTGGTATTCCCCGGCATGATAGATAAAGACAGGAGGGGAATTACTTGTGTTGTTGGGCCCAACGGCTCCGGCAAATCCAATATCGCCGACGCGGTCAGGTGGGTTTTGGGCGAGCAGAGCATGAAAACTTTGCGCGGCAAAAAAAGCGAAGATATTATTTTTTCCGGCTCGGATAAAAAAAGTAAACTCGGCATGTCCGAGGTTTCTTTGTATTTAAACAATGAAGACCGCAAAGCGCCGATTGATTATGCCCAATTAATTTTAACCCGCCGCCTTTATCGGGACGGCGCGAGCGAATATTTGATTAATAATAGCCGCGTGCGCTTGTCGGATATGCAAATATTGCTCGCCAAAGCGAAATTCGGGCAAAAGACTTATAGCGTGATAGGACAAGGCATGGTTGAAGGATTTTTAAACACTTCCTTGGCGGAACGCAAGGAATTTTTTGACGAAGCCACCGGCGTAAAGCAATTCCAAATTAAACGCGACGAATCTTTGCATAAATTGCGGATAAGTTATGAGAATTTATTGCAGGTCCGAATGCTGCTTGTGGAAATTGAACCGCGATTGAACAGCTTAACCAGGCAAGTTAATAAACTGCAAAAAAGAGAATCTCTTGAAAAAGAATTAAAAGCGTTGCAGCTCGTTTATTATAGTAAGAATTGGCATGAGATTAATGGAAAATTCAGCGGACATAATAATAAATTTTTAAGCATTGAAAAAATAAAAATTGACAAAGAGAAAAAACTGGCTTTTTTAAACCAGAAACTGGCGCAGATGGAGGCAAGTAATGAATCCGGCAGCGAATTCAGCCAATGGCAGAAAGAATTATCCGATTTTCAGCATCAAAAAGACAATATTACGAGGCAGATTGTTAGAATTGACGCTCAAAAGGAAATGAAATTGGAAGCCCAAGGCAAGTTTGATTTATCATGGCTCAGCAATAAGAAGAGAGAAATTGAGCAAGAGATTGAGAAAATCACCGTAGAGACGCGCCGCGGCGCGTCTCTACAGCGCGAGCAAGAAGAAGAAATTAACGAACTGGAAAAAAAGAAAAACGGCATCAGCGAGAAAATCAATAAATTAAACAACAGCTTAACCGGCGCGGGGTCATCCTTGGATGATGAGAAGATTAATAAAATAAATTCAGCCACGAAAAATTTGCTGGCGAAAATTGAAAAAGCCGAAGCGGAAAGCGATATAAACAGGATTAAAGAAATAATCCGCCAAGCGGCGGCCGAACTTAGAAAAATAATGGATTTGTCCGATGGCGGCAGAGAAGGAGAAAATTTGGCAGGCGCGCAAAAGCAATTGATTGAATTGGCGGGCGAGCAAGAAAAGATTATCGCGAGTATTGGCGATAAACGATTTTCTTTGTCGTCCAATATGGAGCGGCTTCGGCTTACGCGCGCGCGCGAAGAAGAATTAAAAAGAGATTTAAATGATATTAACGGAAAATTAAGGCAATTTCAAGGCGATCAAGACGCGGACGGAGAAAGCGACGCGTTAAACCAAAAATTAGAAGCGGTGGAAAAAAATATAACAGAAGTAAAAGAAAAAATCAGCGGTTTCAGCGCCCAAGAAGAGAAAAAACGCGCCCGTCTTTTTGAATTGCAAAAAGAAATTCAGGTTTGCAAAATGAACTCAACGAGCTTAATTTTCAATTAAACGAAATCAAGGTCGCTTCCGCCAGATATGAAACAAAATTAGAAGATTTGGAGTCGGAAATAAGGCATTCGTTCGGCGATTTAAAAAAGGTAAAAGAACATCAAATAGATGAAGCGGTGGATAATGAGGCGGCGCGGGACAAAATGGATGGACTAAAAAGGCAATTGGACATGATCGGCGGCATTGATCCGGAAATTGAAAAAGAATACGCGGAAACAAAAGAGCGTTTTGATTTTTTGTCCGGGCAGACGAAAGATTTGAGCGAGGCGATCAGTTCATTGGAAAAAATCATTAAAGAGCTGGACTTAACTATTAAAGAATTATTTGACAAGGAATTTAAAATAATTTCGCAAAAGTTTGAAGAGTATTTTAAGATTTTATTTAACGGCGGTAATGCCAAAGTAATAAAGGTTTTGGCGAATGAGGAATCGGAAGATAAAAATAATAAAAACGGCGCAGAGGGCGGAGAAGATAATGGAAGCAAGGATGGGGCGGCGGAACAGGATGGGGTTGGCCTTAAAAGGATTAAATTTTTACAAAAGCATAATGCCACCGGCTTGGCCGGAGTTGAAATACAGGCGACGCCTCCGGGCAAGAAAATAAAAACAGTTACTATGCTCTCCGGAGGCGAGCGCGCCCTAACCGCCATCGCTTTAATCTGCGCCATTATCAGCGCCAACCCTTCGCCTTTCGTGGTTTTGGACGAAGTTGACGCCGCGCTGGACGAGGCCAATTCCGAGCGGCTGGCGAAAATCTTGGACGATTTATCGCATAAAACCCAATTCATAATCATCACCCACAACCGCGCCTCCATGCGCCGCGCCAACATCCTCTACGGCGTGACAATGCTGGACGACGGAGTGTCAAAGTTATTGTCTATAAAATTGGATGAAGCGGAGAAGAGGGTTAGAAACTAATATGAAATTGTCGCCAAATCAATTGTTTTGTTTTAATCAGGCGCCTTGACGGTTTTAAAACTTTTATGTATACTTAAAATATAAATAAAATATTAAAAAGTTTTAAGTATGATTAAAGATTATATAAGACGCCCCGAGTATATCGCCAAGATAGACCCGTATATCGGCAAGGACATTATTAAGATTATTGTCGGACAAAGAAGAGTCGGCAAAAGCTATTTGCTTTTTCAAATTATGGATGAGCTTTTGAAGCGCGGCGTGAGAAAAGCAGATATTATTTATATCAACAAAGAACTTTTTGAATTTGATAAAATAAGAAATTATCGCAATCTTTTAAATTTTATTCAAAAAAAAACAAAAAACAAAAGAAAAAAATATTTATTTATTGACGAAATTCAAGACATTGAACAGTTTGAAAGGGCATTGCGCCACTTAAGCGCGAAGGGCGGATATGATATTTATTCTACCGGCTCAAACGCCGATCTTCTTTCCGGAGAATTAGCGACATATTTATCGGGAAGATATATTGAAATAGAAGTATTCAGTCTTTCTTATTTAGAATTTTTAAAATTCCATAAATTGGAAAACAACAAAGAATCTTTGCTAAAATACACCAAGTACGGCGGCTTGCCGTATTTGGTTAATTTAGAATTAAATGACGACATAGTGTATGGCTATCTGGAAAATATATACAATACGATTATTTTAAAAGATGTCGTCGGTCGGTATAAAATAAGAAATATCGCGTTTTTGGAAAGATTGGTTGAATACTTGGCGGAAAATACCGGCAGCATTGTTTCAGCCAAAAAAATAAGCGATTTTTTAAAATCGCAAAAAACAAACATCTCCCCCAACATCGTTCTTGATTATTTATCTTTTTTATCCGCGGCTTTCTTGATTTTTAAGGCGCGAAGGGCGGATGTGCAAGGGAAAAAGATTTTTGAAATTAATGAAAAATATTATTTTGAAGATTTGGGAATCAGAAATTCGGTTATCGGTTATAAGCGGATGGATATTAATAAAATTTTAGAAAATCTTATTTTTATGCATCTCAAAATTTTCGGATATAAAATAACCGTTGGGCAATTAGGCAAAAAGGAAATTGATTTTGTGGCGGAAAAAGGAGGCCAAAGAATTTATATTCAAGCCGCCTACTTAATTGCCAATGAAGAAATAAAAAAAAGAGAATTCGGCAATTTACTTGAGATTCGCGATAATTACCCAAAAATAGTCGTGTCTATGGACGAAGTAAAAGAAGAGCGATACAAGGGCGTTAAACATATTAATATTATTGATTTTTTAAGCAAAGAGCCGTGATGTTGTTTAAAAATATTTTTGATATTAAACGGGACTGTTGCTAAGCCCTGTTGCGAGTAAAATTTTTAGGAAGAAATTTACCAAAATCTGGGAATTTAGGTAAAATCAGCGTTTGGCGACAGTCTCAAATAGTGGACTGTTTGTCCCGACATTTCGGGACGGGTAGTTTACGGCGCCGAAATCGCAAACTGTCCGCTATTTTTGTCATTCCGAACGAGCCGCGCGAGGAGGAATCCCTTAAAGTTTGCTAATGGCAAGGACATTGCTATTTTCACGGATAAGGGATTTCTCCCTTCGCTCCGCTACGGTCGAAAT
>QIIF01000067.1 GCA_003231075.1 Candidatus Falkowiibacteriota bacterium
TTTTTTGTTAAACTAAAAATACGCAAATAAATTTTAACATACCTATAAAAAATCGTAATCTCCTCCTTGACATATTTAAACCCGTATTATATATTTATAATATAAATTAGCACTCTCGTCATACGAGTGCTAAAACTAACTAAAAAATAAAAGCTAAAAGCTGCCAGCTACAAGCTAATAAAATATGAACTTATTTGATAAATTTACCAGTAAATCGCAAGAAGCGATTATAAACGCGCAAATTATCGCGCAAGATCACGGGCAGAAGCACATTGAAGCATTGCATATACTCGCCGCCTTGCTTGAACAGCCGGAGAGCATAATTAATCCGGTGTTGGAAAAAATGAATATTTCGCCAAAATTAATTTTTGAAAAAACATTGGCCGGAATTGAGAAATTGCCCAAAGTTTCAACTGCCGGCGGCCCCAATGTCGGCGTAGTGCAGGGAACGGCCGAAGTGGCCATGGTTTTGGAAATAGCTAAAAAAGAAGCGGACAAAATGGGAGATGAATATATTTCCACGGAACATATTTTACTCGCCGTAATAAGCGTTAAATCAAGAGCGCAAGAAATATTAATAAATGCCGGCGTTGAATACGCTAAAATTTTAGAAATATTATCCGAGGTGCGCGGCAGCCAAACAATAGACAGTCCGGAGCCGGAAACAAAATATAAAGTTTTGGAAAAATATACGCTCAATCTTACCGATTTGGCGCGGAAGAAAAAATTGGATCCGGTAGTCGGCAGAGACGAAGAAATAAGGCGAATTATGCAAGTTTTAAGCCGGCGCACAAAAAACAATCCGGTGCTTATCGGCGAAGCCGGAACCGGAAAAACCGCTATCGTGGAAGGATTAGCCCAGCGAATCGTAGACGGGGATGTTCCGGAAACTTTAAAAAATAAAGAATTAATCAGTTTGGATATCGGGTCTCTTGTCGCCGGAGCCAAGTTCAGGGGTGAATTTGAAGACCGTCTCAAAGCGGTTATCAGGGAAATAAAATCCCAAGAAGGGCGCATCATATTGTTTATTGACGAATTGCATACTTTAGTCGGAGCCGGCAGCGGCGGCGAAGGCGCTATGGACGCTTCCAATATGCTGAAGCCGTCTTTGGCGCGCGGCGAATTGCGCACCATAGGCGCCACCACCACCAAGGAATACCAAAGGTATATTGAAAAAGACGCGGCGTTAGAAAGAAGATTTCAGCCCATTTATGTATCCGAGCCGAGCATTGAAGACACCATAGCCATATTGCGCGGTATTAAAGAAAAATACGAAGTGCATCACGGCGTGCGCATTACCGATGAAGCCGTCATTGCCGCCGCCAAGCTTTCCGCCCGTTATATCACCGACAGATTTTTGCCGGATAAAGCGGTTGATCTGATTGATGAAGCAACTTCCGCCCTGCGTATGGAAATAGATTCTTCTCCGGCTGAATTAGACAGCTTAAAACATAAAATCAAACGGCTTCAAATCGCCAAAGCCGGATTAACCAAAGATAAAAACAAAAAATCCGCGCAAAAATTAAGGGAAATTGAAAAAGAGCTTTCCCAACTGACGGAAAAAGCCAATCAGCTTGAAATTCATTGGAAAAATGAAAAAGATAAAATCAGTAAAATAAGGGAATCAAAAAGAAAAATAGACGAGCTTAAGGCGCAGGCGGAAATTATTGAACGCCGCGGCGATGATTTGACCCGCGTAGCTGAAATTCGCTACAGCCAGATTCCGGAATTGGAAAAAGAAATTAAAAAGCAAGAAAAAGAATTGGCTGAAATACAAAAAAGCGGGCAGAGAATTTTAAAGGAAGAAGTTGACGAAGAAGATATCGCCAAGGTGGTTTCCCGCTGGACGGGAATTCCGGTCGTAAAAATGCTGGAATCTGAAATCAAAAAACTGGCGCACGCGGAAGAAGAGCTGGAAAAACGGGTGGTGGGCCAGGACGAAGCGATAAAACATGTCGCCAACGCCTTGAGGCGCTCCCGCGCCGGCATCAGTGAAGAAAAGAAGCCGATCGGTTCGTTTTTATTCGTCGGTCCGACCGGCGTGGGAAAAACCGAGTTGGCTAAAACCTTGTCGGAATTTATGTTTAACAACGAATCGGCGTTAGTCCGCTTGGATATGAGCGAGTTTATGGAAAAGCATTCCGTAGCGAAATTCATCGGCTCCCCTCCCGGATACATCGGGCATGAAGAAGGCGGGCAGCTGACGGAAAAAATCAGGCGCCGCCCTTACAGCGTAATTCTTTTTGACGAGATTGAAAAAGCCCATCCGGAAGTATTTAACATACTTCTGCAAATCTTGGACGACGGACGGCTTACCGACGCCAAAGGCCGCATCGTCAACTTTAAGAATACCATAATTATTATGACTTCAAACCTCGGCAATGAAGTTATTAAAGAATATTCAATCGGTTTTGCCGACAACTCTTGTGAAAAAGAAGCGGTGAAAATGCGCGACAGCGAAATGAAAGAAAAAATAGACAAAATCCTCCAAGACCATTTTAAACTGGAATTTTTAAACAGAATTGATGAAATAGTAATATTCAAAAGCTTAAGCAAAGAAGCGTTAACCAAAATCGTTGATTTAGAGCTGGATAAAGTAAAACAACGCTTAAAGAATAAGGACATCAGCATAAAAATAGAAAATAAAGTCAAAAAAATGCTTGCCGAAAAGGGCTATGACACCACCTTCGGCGCCCGCCCGCTAAAACGGATAATCCAAAATATGATTTTAGACGAGCTTGCTTTGGAAATTATAGAAGGCAAAGTTAAAGAAGGCGATAAAATAGTGATTGATTTGGGAGTTAAAAATAAAATTGTAATGAATATAAAATAACTATTTTTTAAAGTAAAAAGAGCGGAGATTTATCTCTGCTCTTTTTCTTATTGATTAACATTAAAATTTATAGTATAATATGTATATGTGTAAAACATATAGAAACATAATATTTATTTTAGCGCTAATTGCCGCTTATTCTTTGATGCCGGCCATGGCTCGCGCTGATGATAATTTCAACCCGAATTATATTATCAGTGATTTTGAAATTCTTGATTACAACTCAATGGATTTAAGCTATATTCAAGAGTTTTTGGAGAGCAAGGGGTCGTATTTGGCTAATTATTCCACCGTAAACGCTCATGGGACAATGAAGACGGCGGCGGAAATCATTTATGACGCGGCTGTGAATAACTATGACTGCGACGGCGCCGATCTTAGCCGTAATCCGGCAGAATCTGAAAAAAAAATAAAATGCAAAAAAATCGCGACAGTAAGCCCGAAATTTATTTTAACGCTGCTGCAAAAAGAGCAAAGCTTGATTGAGAACGCGAACCCGAAACAAAGCCAGCTTGACTGGGCGACAGGATACGGATGTCCGGACGGATCCGCGTGTAATACGCGTTGGAAAGGGTTTGGCAAGCAAGTGAACAGCGCGGCTTTGCAATTTTTGGATTATATGAAAAATCCTCGTTTTTATACTTATAAAGCCGGAAAAACATACACTTTCACAAACCCTTATTCCACCATAAAAAAAGAAGCAATAAAAGTAACGCCCGCCAATCAAGCAACCGCCGGCCTTTATAATTATACGCCGCATGTTTATAACGGCAATTATAATTTTTACAAAATATGGAAAAGATATTTTACGCGGACTTATCCGGACGGATCTTTATTGCAAGCCAAAGGAGAAATCGGAGTATGGCTGATAGAAGACGGCAAAAAACGCCCATTTTTGACCAAAGGAGCGCTAACATCCAGATTTGACATAAATAAAATAATAGCTGTTAACAAATCTGATTTGGATTCTTATATAAAAGGCGCGCCGATTAAGTTTCCCCAATATTCATTGGTTCGTTCTCCGCGCGGCACGATATTTTTATTGGTTGGCAATAAACGCCGCGGATTTGCCAGTGGAGACGCGTTTAAAAAAATCGGTTTCAGCCCGGAGGAAGTAATAAGCGCCAGCTGGGAAGACATAAACGCCTACAAAGAGGGCGTTCCAATTACGGCTTCTTCCACCTACCCTACGGGCGCCTTGCTTCAAGATAATACCACCGGCGGGGTTTATTGGGTCATTGAAGGAACTAAATCCCCTATTTTAGACGCGATATTTTTAAAAACTAAATTTAAAAATAAAAAAATTATTCCGGTCGCGCCGAAAGAATTAGGTAATTATAAAACAACCGACCCTGTTTTATTTGACGATGGCGAATTGGTAAAATCCTCAAATTCAGCGGCGGTATATCTTATCGCCAACGGCAAAAAACACCCAATTACTTCCGGAAAAGTATTTGAAAATTTAGGATATAAATGGGAAAACATCATACCTGTTTCCCCGAAAGTGCTGTATTTGTATCCTAATGGCAATCCTGTTATAAACGCCGGTTAAAGTTAAGATAGTTATAAAGTTCATAAAGTTCATAAAGTTA
>QIIF01000027.1 GCA_003231075.1 Candidatus Falkowiibacteriota bacterium
ATATGGTTGCCGGCTGGCTAAAAAGCGTAATTAAAAAGTCGTAATTACACGAGAGAATATTATATGAAAAAATTTGATTTAATTATCATTGGAGGGGGAGCCGGGGCGTTTGCCGCCGCTATCCGCGCCAATGAATTGAAAGTAAAGGCCGCGATTATCAACGCCGGACTTCCGCTTGGCGGAACTTGCGTTAATGTCGGCTGTTTGCCGTCAAAAATACTTCTCCACGCCAGCGAGGTTTTGCGTATGGCAAAAAATCACAATATCGGCGGCATTGAATTTGAAGTAAAAAAATTTGATTTTAATAAAGTGGTTAAAGATGAAATGGCGATGGTTGAATTGTCGCGCAAAAATAAATACGAAAAAGTGCTCGTGAATCTTGAACATATAACTTTTATCGGCGGTTACGCGAAATTTACCGGGAAAAAAGAAATTGAAGTGGGCGGTGAAAAATTTTCAGCTGAAAAATTTATTATCGCGGCGGGATCTACTGCGGTTATCCCGCCAATAAAAAATATTAAAGAAGTCGGCTATCTTACGCACATTGAGGCTTTACGGCTTAAAAAACAGCCAAAAGAATTGGTGGTTATCGGCGCCGGTCCTGTCGGGCTTGAGTTCGCCCAGATGTATTCCGGGTTTGGAACGAAAGTGGCAATTTTGCAAAGAGATAAAAGTATCTTTGGCAATAGCGAACCCGAACTCATTGCCCGCCTCGCGGAAATTCTGCGAGGCGAAGATATTATTATTAAAACAGGCGTTGATATAAAAAGCGCGAGAAAAGAAAACGGTAAAAAAATCATTACTTTTGAAATTGGCGGCAAACAAGATGAAATATCAGCAGATGAAATTCTTTTGGCGGCGGGCAAGATGCCGAATATCGGCGGCTTGGAGCTTAAGAATGCCGGCGTTAAAGTAAATAGCCGGAATGCCATTATGGCGGATAAATTTTTTCAAACAAATAAGCCGTATATTTTCGCGATTGGCGATGTGTCAAACGCGCCTCTGCGGCTTGAAACCACCGCAGGGCATGAGGGAACGCTTGTTGTTGAAAATATAATTTCAGGGGCAAAAAACAGTATTGATTATGATAGCGTTCCTTATGCTATTTTTACCGACCCCCAACTCGCGAGCGTCGGTTGGACGGAAGAAAGACAAATAAAAGAAACAGGTTCTTGCGCCTGCTGAACCGTTCCTTTTAAGATTATTCCAAAAGCGCAAATTATCCGCCGGACAGAGGGGCTGATTAAAATAGTGATTAATCCAAAAACAAAACGAATTCTCGGCATTCATATTCTCGCGCCCAATGCCGGCGATTTAATCGCCCAAGCGGCCTTGCTTATAAAAAATAAAAACACCATTGATGATGTTTTGCGGTCTATGCCCGTATTCCCCACGCTTTCGGAAAGCATTAAATATGCCGCTTTGGCGTTTACGAAAGATTTATCAAAATTAAGCTGCTGCGTATAAAAAATTATTAAGCGTTTTAAATTACAAACCCGCCTCGCTATTTTTTCAAATGGATTCCGCTAATACCACAAATATAATATTGTAAATTAATTTAATTTTTGCCAGCGAGCGAGCGGTATAGTTTTAAATATTCTTTTGCCGACTTATTCCACGAAAAATCTTTTTTCATCCCGTTGATTCGCAGCCGGCGCCAAGTTTTCGGCTTATTATAAAAAACATCAAGCGCTTGTTTTAGTTTATGCTGAAGCGCCGATGCGGTAAAATCTTTAAAAGTAAATCCAGACGCTTTTTTAGGTAATCCGAAATCCGAAATCCGAAATCCGAAATCCGACACTGTGTCCGCCAGTCCGCCGGTGGCGCGGACAACCGGCACGGCGCCGTAGCGCATAGCGAACATTTGCCCCAGTCCGCACGGCTCAAAGCGGGATGGCATTAGGAAAATATCGGAACCGGAGTAAATTTGCCGCGCCAGCTTAGCGTCAAACATAATTTGCGCGCTGAACTTATCCGGATATTTTTTCGCCAAAACTTTGAGATGCTTTTCGTATTTTTTTTGCCCCGTTCCCAATATTACGAATTGGCAATTCAGGCCGGCAAGCTCTTCGGTTATCAATTCCAATCCTTTTTGCCATGCCAAGCGGGAAACCATTCCGACTAAAGCAATATCTTTGTTCGCCGGCAAGTTTAATTTTTTTTGCAGATATAATTTATTCTCAATTTTTTTATCCAACGCCCTTGCCGAATAATTCGTTTTAATGAATTTATCTTTTTCCGGGTTAAAAGAATCCATATCAATGCCGTTTAAAATTCCGTAGAGGTCTTTTTTTCTTTGTTTAATAATGTTATCCAGCTTGGCGCCGTATATTGAAGTGGCGATTTCTCGCGCGTAAGTTTTGCTTACGGTCGTGATAATACCGGCGTTCAGTATCCCCTGAACCATAAAATTTATATCGCCGTCGCGGGCGTCCTTTGTTAATGTTTTTAATGAATTTTTGGATAAATTGCCGGTTTTCAAAACTTCCGTTTCGGAGTTTCCTTGATAATTAATATTGTGGATTGTAAATACGGTTTTTATATTTTTAAGACGCGGCCGGTTTTCAGTTTTTAATAAATCGGGAATCAGCGCGGTATGGAAATCATGGCAATGGATTATGTCTGGCCTAAATCTTATTTTCGGCAAAATATCAAGGACGGTGAGAGAAAAAAACAAGAACCGCTCGGCATTGCCTTTTTTCGCGTAAATTTTTTTCGCGCCGAAATATTTTTTTTGTTCTATAAAATAAACGGCAACGGCGGCGTTCGGCAGTTTTGTTTGCCAAATATTTATTTTAATCCGCCGGCCGCCGGAAGAGATGGAAATATCGGAGTGTATTTTTTTTAATTTAAATTTTTTTCGGTTGACTGAACCGTAAAGAGGCATTATCAGCCGGACATCGCAGCCGAGTTTTTTTAAGGCCGGCGGCAGGCTGCCGACAACATCGGCCAATCCTCCCGCTTTCGCGAAGGGAGCAATCTCGGCCGCCGCCATTAAAATTTTAAGGTTTTTTCGCATAACATTATTTAAGCAAAATAATTTGTTAATTAAAATAATTCCAATATATCGTCAATTTCCAAAATAAGCCTATGTTGGCAATAATGGTTATGAAAATTGGTGTATGGATATAGTTCCGCGTCTTTCACAATGCCGTGTTTCTGGGCATTAAAGTCAGTGTATTGAGTTCTTTGGAAAAAAAATTTTTCTGTTTCAATTTCTTTTAGCCAAATATCTCTTCTCCAAATCTTATAATCTTGTTTTTAGTATTTCTATCCGTCATTTCCATTTTTTTGATTATGTCCCATTGATTATCTTCTCGCAGTAATTTAATAATTTGTTTGGAGGTAAAACTTTTAAAATCTCTTACGGTATCGCTTAAATCAAATCCGGGTAAAATTTTAAAACTAAATGTAAATGGTTAAGTAAAATAGTGTAGGCGTAAATTTTCCATCCTTTATTTTTTCTGCAAAATGCTAAGCTGTCTAAAATTACCTTATAATATTTACTATTAATAAATACAGGCAAGCCATTAATGGTTTTGATTGTTATAAAGATTATGTTACTGGTTTGTTGGTTATCTTTTAATATGGACATATATAATTTGTTGGTTGCGGAGTTTCTGCTCCGTGACGATCCTCCCGTCTAACACCGAGGGAATCCAATGGAGCTGGAGTTCCATCGGCAACGGTGATTTTATCCGATTATTTTTTCAATTCCCTTTAAATATCTTGAGTCAATCTTAAAATATTGCCAAGAATTCCGCAGCAGAAATTTTTCATCCTCGTGTAAATGAAAATCAGAGCTGCCGATTTCAATAAATCCCATATCATACGCCAGGCTTTGAACATACATCACGGCGCCGAGCGAATGGTGCGGGGAAAGAGTCTCAATGCCGTCAATCTTTAATTTTTTGAGTTGTTTCACAAAATCAACATTGATATAGCCGTATTTTGCCGGATGGTTAAGGACTATTTGCCCTCCGATTTTTTTTCTTAATGTTAAAATTCTGTTTATGTCAAGATAGGTTTCGTGTATCACCCCGATTTCTTTATTTTGAAAATATGTTTTTATTATATCCTCTTCACGCGGATTTTTTATCCCCAATATTTCTTTTGTTTTGGCGCGATTATAGCTGTTTGAATAAATGTCGCCCGTTAGGTGGTTTATCGGCACATAGTGATTATATCTATCCAATATTTTATCAATATTTATTTTATATCCCCGCGCCGCTAATTTTTTTAAAATATTTCTTACCCTGCCTCGTCTTCTTTGCTGGCTTTCACGGAGCAGTTTATGCAGTTCCGGGTGTTTGTCGTCAAAATTAAACCAAAGGATATTAAATTTAATGTGGTTTAATTTTGCGTAGAGTTCTACGCCGGTAATAGGTTTGACCGCGTATTTTCGGCACGCCCGCCTG
>QIIF01000051.1 GCA_003231075.1 Candidatus Falkowiibacteriota bacterium
TTTATAATTTTTAAATAATGCCTTAATTTTTAAAAATTTAAACATTAAAAATTATTTACAAAATTAAAAATTAAAAATTATCACTAATCAACCCCTTAAATTTCACCTGAAACCTTTTGCAATACCCCCTCCTCCTATCATTAACATGCAGTTTCAACACGCTATCGCTAACAACCACTCTCGTGTCCTTATTCATCAACTCTTTTAAATTGTTCGGCATTAATTTAAATTGCAATTTTTTAAATTTATTTTCAAAACCATTAAACAAACTTAATATATTAAATTTTGATTCTCTGCCGCGAAAATAACGCCGCCTCTCCATTTTGACCGGCTGCCAATTTGGAAAATAATTTTTTATCCAATTATTCTCCCATATAAATTTTTTATACATATCATCAACTTCGTAAATCGGAATCAAATTAACCAGCCAATAAATGAAATATATGTCGCTCTGAAAAGAAGCTAAGCTCCTACGATTTTCTGCATTCGCAGAAAATCGTAGGAGCTTAGCTTCTTCATGTTCTTCCCTCAACATTAAACCCTCTAAATTCATCGCTTCCTCGCTTACATAAAAATTCAAACAAATCTTGTCTCGCGTATCCCCTTCCTTGGGCCGTAGGCCGAGCATCTGCGCGATAGTTATGCAAAAAAATCTGGTTAGCCAAATTTTTTTATTCGCGGTGATTATAAACAAATCAATATCGCTTCCGTCTCTTAAGTTATGCGCTCCAATCACATTGCTGACCGCGATCATTTTTATCCATGGAATTAACTTAAATATTTTAACCACGCGCATCGCCCGCTTAAACTTCCTATCGGCATAAACATACCTTTTTAATCTTATCTCTATAGTATCACTCCTGCCCCGCAAAAAATAAAACCCATTTTTATTTTGTATAGAATTAAGTTCCGAAGCTTCGGAACTTAATTCTTTTAACGCCTCTCTTATGTCAGATAAATTACATTTAATATTAACAAATTTCCAAACTTCAAAATCCGTCAACGGATAATCAAACATATCAAAAAAAGCAATTGCGCCAACAATCGCCTCTTCTATATTATAATTATTTTTTTCGTTAACCTCATTCATAATTCTTAATTCTTAAATCTTAATTCTTAAATCTTTAATCTTCCGTTCTCGGTTTATCTAAAACCACTGGCTCTATTTTAGACTTCTTGTCCGTAATCCTCGCCACATCTTTATCAATTTTCTTAAATTCTTTATAGGCGTTATTATAATGGTTAACCGTAGTTGACATGCTTCCCCCCAATCTTTTCATTAAATCATCATAACTGTTAATATGCTTGTCTAATTTCTGCACATTGGCCATAATCTCTTTGGCGCTGTCTTCAATCTGCATCGCCCGCAGCCCCTGCAAGACGGTTTGCAGATAAGCCAAAAAAGAAGTCGGCGAAACAATAATTACTTTTCTATCTTTGAAGGCGTATTCAATTAAATCTCTTGTATTAACATGCGCCGCCCCTACTTTATTTACAAGCAAATCGTAATAAATCGCTTCGGACGGAATAAACATAAAAGCGAAATCCATCGTATTCTCGGTCGGCTTTACATATTTGGAGGTCTCGTCAATTCTGAGTTTCAAATCATGCTTAAACTGCTTTTCCAGTTTTTCTCTCATATCCGGCTTATTCGTAATAAGCAATTTTTCATAATTTTCCAAACTAAATTTGGAATCAATCGGAATAATTTTTTCTTTGACGAATACAACCGCGTCCACGATAGACCCGTCTTTAAATCCGTACTGCATTTGGTAAGAATTGGGAGGAAGAACATTTTTTAAAGTTTCTTCCAAAAAATATTCGCCCAACACCCCCCGCTGTTTCGGGTTTTTTAAAATATCCTGCAAATTTTGCAGCTGAGCGGAAAAATTCACCACTTGTTTATTGGTTTCATCCAGTTTGGTTAGCTTTTCCGTAACTTCGGAGATTAGTTTGGCGGACTGCCCCGTCACTCCTTGGATTATTTTTGCCGTCTGCCCGAAATGCTCCTGCGTGGTCTTGTGTGTTTCCGTCAATTTTTTATCCATAATATCACGCAAATCTTTGTTCTGCTCGCTTAAATGCGATAATCGTTCCATTAAGGCCGCCAATTTCTCACCGTCTCCACCATCCTCTTTTTTCTTTAATAACAAAAAAATTACGGCTATTATTCCAATAACTAATGTAAGCAGTAAAATTGTACTTAACTGATTTCCCATATGTATTTACAGGTTAAAAATAATAATATGAATGTGAAGCATTTTATGATGCAAATTCCAAATAACAAATTCCAAATTCCAAATAAATTCAAAATAATAAATTCAAAACTTTATTCCGAATATCTGGTTTGGAATTTAGAATTTAGAATTTATTTGTTATTTGGTGCTTTAAATTTGTAATTTTACGAATTTGACCGTTTCGTTTTTATTCCAACATTAATATTATACTTTATTCTATCACAGTCCCCTTGAACTTCTCGCCATTAAAATATTTTTCCAAATTATCCAAATTTTTCCCGTTCACAATTACCACTTTTAACCCCAGCTTATCCGCATTTTTTGAGGCAACCGGATCAAACGGCGCGTTCAGCCCCGGATCCCATTTATTGCCGACTAATTTTCTAAACTCCTTCCAGCTCATCTCCTCCATCTTTTTAGCATCCTTGAATTTATTGGGATCCTTGTCATAAACATAATCAATATTAGACAGATTAAGGACGGTTTCAGCGCCAAGCCGTCCGGCGAGTATGGTCGCCACATAATCCGTGGACCATCCCGGCCTCCAGCCGGCCGCCACCATAATTTTCTCTCCTTTGGCAAAATGTTTTTTTAAATCAGCTTTGGTATTGGGATTTTTATTGATGCGGGGATGGGCGTATTTCCTGAATATGGTTTTTACCAAATGCGCGTTAAGCCGGGTGGTATGGATGCCCAGCCAATCTTTGTCATCATTCGTCAGCTGCGTCGCCTTGCCGGCGGCTTCAATGTATTCTCTCGCGATATGGCCGCCTCCGGTAATAATAACGAATTTTTTACCATCTTTAATTTGCCTGACAATCAACTCTTTAAATTTCTTTAAAAATTTCCAATCAATGCCGTTTCTGGGGGCAATTAGAGAACCGCCAAGGGAGATTATGTATGTATTTTTGTTTTGCATAAACTATTTTTGAAAATTTATTCTGATTTTTAAACTTTTTTTCTCTTTACCCTAATCAACCCCGAAACCGGAATAACTTCAACCCCGCTTTGCTCAATCTCATCCAAAAATAAATTCATACCAAGAGAATCAGACGCCATATGTCCCGCTATAACGACATTGATATAATACTTCTCCGCTTCTTTTCTGTGTTCTTCTCCCATATGCATACCGATAATTGTTCCTATTCCCGCATTCGCCATCTTTTCGTAAATTTCTTTCGCGCCGGAAGTGCCGCCGGTGAATTCCGTCACCGCCACTTTGCCGCAGCTATTCTCCGGAGCGCCGACAAAAATTTTCGGTCCGGCATTATAACGCACAGCTTGCTTAAACTCCGGTATCTCTTTAAACATTGTTAAAATATCTCCCACGGTTTCAGGATTTTTCTTTTTTAATAATTTTACTAAAAAATTCGCGCCAAGATTATCGGCAATTGTATGCGTACAGATAAAATCAATTCCCAAAAGTTTAGCCGCGTCAACCGAACGATTATGGTTAATCGGAGATATTCCCCGGCTTACCTCTGAAATTCTCGGTTTAATGACCGACTCGGCTATATTAATCGGCACGCCATAATCGGCAAGCACCTGCGCCTGCAAATCCATTACGCTATGCAGATCCGCCAAAGCCTTTCCTTCCGGATGATGCGCGATAACCAAATCAGCGCTGAAATGCTTCGCCAAAAGCAATTCCGCGACTTCCATATCTATGCCAACCATAATCTTTTTAATTTCTTTTTTCTTGCCGGCGGCTAAAATCCGCGTATCGCCGTACGGATTGGTTAATTTTTCTTTATCAAATTCCGCCTTTTGCTCCTTATCCATTTTTTCATAAGCTTTTTTCGCGCGCTCCAAATATTTTTTAACTTTTTTCTCGCCGCGCAAATCGGCTTTCATGCCGAGCTTTACGGCTAATTCGTAAATTTGTTGTGTAGTCATATAGTTTAAAATTTTTAATTTTTAATTTTTAAACAATTTTTAATTATTTAATCACTAATTAATTATTTTATTATCTATTAAAAAATCCTTAA
>QIIF01000081.1 GCA_003231075.1 Candidatus Falkowiibacteriota bacterium
GAATATCATATTTATTTTTACGCAAAAAAGATTTAAGATACGGAATAACAGCGCTTTTACCAACTCCGCAAACTCCTGTTATAAAATAAATTTTCGGTTCTTCCGCCATAGTTTAATATTATTAATTTTGTCCTCGCCGCGGTAAATCTAATATAACTCATTCAATGATTTTATAATTATTATTTTCTACTACGATTGACTGTTCATCTGTTATCGGAACAAATTTAAAATTTTTTTCTCCATAGTCACTTATAATTTTACTAAACTTTTCTTGATATTTTTCTTTCCCGTAATGAGGTAATACTATAAAATCAACCAACCCCAATCCTTGATAAGATTTTAAATTCGGCGCTTTAGACGGATCATCTAATAATTTTATCGGTTCTATGGTTTGGCATGCGATCACCGCCCCCGCGCTTGAACCGGCATATACAACCCCTTTGTCTAAAAGCCTTTTAATGACATCATCAAAACCGCTCTCCTTAACTTTTTCAAGAAGATAGAATGAATTACCGCCTGCGACATATACAACATCCATATCTTTTAAAATATTGAAAAGCTCTTCTTTTGTTTTATTTTTTAAATCTACCTCTATTACAGAAAATCCCAGCTCTTTTAATTTTTTTCTATCCGCTTCTATAAACCATTTATCATCGTAAGGATCAGCGGCGGTCGGAATAAAAGCAATATTGGTTTTATTCGGATCATCAACCATATTCACCAGATGCTCTAATTTTACCGATGTAAGAAATAGTCTATTCATAATTCTTAATTCGTAATTCTTAATTCATAATTCACGCCCCACAGCACTTCTTAAATTTCTTCCCGCTTCCGCACGGGCAGGGGTCGTTGCGGCCGACTTTTTTCCCTTCAGCGTTTTTTATCTTTTGTTTTACCATATCAATAGTATCTCCTCCTTGTTTTTTTCCTCCGACCATGGAAACGCTTCCCGCTTCAGTTTGTTTAAAACCGGAAAAAGAAGTATTGCCGTTAGTCATTTCTTTCGCCGGCGCGTTAAACTCTTTAGCCATATCGGACAAATTAGGAGCAATTATTTCTTCAATTTGCCCCACTTTGAATATACTGTAAACCACTTCTTTTTGAATTAAATTATTTAATTCATTATAAAGCCCGAATGCTTCTTTTTTATATTCAATTAACGGATCGCGTTGGCCGTAGCCACGCAAGCCGATTCCCTGCCTCAGAGACGCCATTACCTCCAAATGTTCTACCCAAAGCGTGTCAATGGAACGAATTAAAATTGATTTCTCAATCTCTTGCCAATTTAATCCCGCTTCTTTCGCTTTTTCAACCATTTTAATATAATTATCTTTGGCTGACTTTTCTAAATATTCAATAATCACTGTTCTTATTTTTGCTTTATCCAATTTATCTCCATCTTTAATAATATCTTTTAAATCATCCTTTAAATTTTTTGAAACCGGAAAAATAGTTGACATCACATCTCTTATCTCATCCAAATTCCAATCTGAAATTTTTTCGCCAGCCGTATGAAAACCAACCACCTGTTCAATCTCATTCTCCGTCATTTCAAAAATAATATCAGATAAAATTTTAGCTTGCGGTTTGCTGTTTGCGGTTTGTTCAGAATTTGAAATTTGTTCCGAAGCTTCTGAATTTGAAATTTGAATTTGTTTGGAATTTTCGATTTCGGATTTTAAATTTTGCTCATCGCCGCCTATTTCTAAAATTTTCTTGCGTTTATTATAAATTGATTCGCGATGCTTGTTTAATACATCATCGTATTCAACCAAATGCTTCCTAATGTCAAAATTATTACCTTCAACTTTTTTCTGCGCTTGTTCTATTGAACGAGAAATAATTTTATTTTCAATCGGCACATCTTCCGGAAGTTTTAATTTGCTCATAATCGCCTTCATCTTATCACCGCCGAATATTCTCATTAAATCATCCTCGCATGATACATAAAAACGCGAAGATCCCGGATCTCCTTGCCTGCCGGCGCGCCCGCGCAACTGATTATCTATTCTTCTTGATTCATGCCGCTCCGTCCCAGTTACATGCAAGCCGCCTAATTCTAATATTTTTTGCCGTTCCTCTCTCCATTTCTTATGCTCTTTACTCTCTTCAATATTACTCCCCCCTTTATTAAAGAGGGGTTGGGATGATTTTGCCGCTTCAGAATAACTATCTTCCGTAGCTTTAGCGTGGGATGGCTCCACTCCGCCAAGCATAATATCAACACCGCGTCCGGCCATATTTGTAGCTATTGTAATAGCGCCAAGCTTGCCCGCCTCCGCGATAATTTGCGCTTCTTTTAAATGATTTTTAGCGTTTAAAACCAACGGACGAAGCCCTTCGCGTTCCATTAATCCGGCTAACAGCTCATTTTTTTCAATTGAAATAGTGCCGACTAAAATCGGCTGGCCTTTTTCGCTTCTCTTTTTCACCTCCTTGGCCAATGCCGCGTATTTTCCTTGCTCGGTTCTATAAATTAAATCATTTTTATCATCCCTGATCATCGGCCTGTGAGTAGGTACAACCACAGTCTCCAAATCATAAATCTTTGAAAATTCTTCCGCCTCCGTTAAAGCCGTACCGGTCATACCGGAAAGCTTATTATACATTCTAAAATAATTTTGAAATGTAATGGTCGCTAATGTTTGCGATTCTTTTTGGACCTTTACTCCTTCTTTCGCTTCTATGGCTTGATGCAAACCGTCAGAATAACGCCGGCCTTGCATCATTCGTCCGGTAAACTCATCAACAATTATTACTTCCCCTTCTTTCACGACATAGTCTTTATCCTTTTGAAACAATACTCTCGCCTTCAACGCTTGTTCAATATGATGAACCTCGCGCACTCCGCCAGTCGTATAAATATTATCCACTCCTAACCATTTTTCCATTTTTGAAATGCCGGATTCGGTCAAAGTGGCGGCGCGCATTTTTTCATCCACATTATAATCTTCATTTTCAAGTAAACGCTCAACTAATTGCGCGAATTTAAAATATTTATCGGTTGATTCTTCGGCCGGAGCGGAAATTATAAGCGGAGTCCGCGCTTCATCAATTAAAATAGAGTCAACTTCATCAACAATGGCAAAATTCAAATCGCGTTGAACCATCGCCTCCAAATTCGGCGCCATATTATCGCGCAAATAATCAAAACCGTATTCATTATTTGTGCCGTAAGTAATATCGCATTCATACGCTTCCCGTCTTGAAACCGGCCTAAATCGCTTTAACCGTTCGTCATATTGGGAGTCGTCAATATATTCCGGATCATATTGCAATGCTGCATCATGTATAATAACACCGGTTGTTAGCCCGAGCGCATGATAAACCGGCGACATCCATCCGGCGCCGACTCGTGACAAATAATCATTAACCGTCACTAAATGCGCGCCCTTGCTTTTAAGAGCGTTTAAATATAAAGGGAGAGTCGCTACTAATGTTTTTCCTTCTCCGGTTCTCATCTCGCCAATCTGCCCGCGGTGCAAAACAATGCCGCCGATCAACTGCACATCATAATGCCGCTGCCCCAACACTCTTCTCGCCGCTTCTCTGACCGTGGCAAATGCCTCTGGAAGAATAGCGTCTATTTCTGATTTATTATTTTGAATTTTTGATTTTGGATCATAATCACGAACTCCAAGTTTTTCACGAAATTTACCGGTCATTGATTTCAACTCCTCGTCACTCATCTTTTTAAATTTTTTTTCCAAACCATTAATCTCATCAACAATCGGCTGCATTGATTTTATAACTTTTTCATTCGGATCTCCGAATATTTTTGTAAATAATTTCATAAATAAACAGAAAGCGGACAACAGACGATAAGTTTTGTTATCCGCTATTTAATATTAACCTATTCTTCTTTTTTTATCTATCATTTTTTCCTTATGTTCTATTATTATTTCTTCTAAATGATCCTTAACCTTATCAATAGCTTTATACAAATCTTTCTCGGTTTTGTCAATCCTAATAAAATCTCCGACTAATTTTAGATTAATTTCAGCGCGAAATATTTCACCTTTACGATGATGGTGCGTTATTAATTCTACTTCAAAATCAGCATTTATTACTTTAATATTAGTTAAATACCTATCCAACATATCCATTTTTCGCTGGATATAATTTTTAATTGCCGGCGTTAATTCAATTTTTGAAGCTTTAATATTTACTTGCATAATTTTTATAATTTAAAATTT
>QIIF01000064.1 GCA_003231075.1 Candidatus Falkowiibacteriota bacterium
TAGGGAATATGTTTTTATTTTCTCTGTCGGTTGCCTTAAATTAAATATATGTTGAATAAAAAGAAAGTATTTATCATTCTCGGCGTTTTAATATTATCGGTTTTTGTTTATACTGTTACGCCTAAAGTAGATAGTTATTATAAATGGATTAATTTTAAATCAGCAATAGCCGCAAGTGGATGTCCATGGATGGAGGGTGGTACAATCACAGCAGTTCATTTATGTGTGGCAGATAACCAGAGCGGAACCTGCCCCGCTTCTTGCCCATTAGTTTCATCTAAATTAGCATCGTTATGTACCGGTTATAATGAACTTGATGTTTCAAGCCAGCTGGGGACAATTTTTGTTGCCGTGCCAAAAACTTTTGTGTATAGTGGCGGCGGTAGTTTTCCAAAAAGTAATAATCAGTTTATTGCCTGCGGAGCGTCTAACATAGTTCCGTGGGTAATTGGTATTCCTGGCTCATAGTGAATTAAGCCAATATACAAAGGTTAAGAGTTTAGTTGATTTTATTATAGCAGGAAATTTTGAAAATTAGAAATTGGTAATTTATGGTGATGTATGGATTTATTAGAACAAACAAAACAGCTTTGTAATATTTATAATATTAAACCTGCCCGGTCAAAGGGGCAGAATTTTTTGATTAAGGAGGATGTTTATGATAGGATTATTGACGCGGCGGATTTAAAAAGTTCCGATGTTGTTTTGGAGGTTGGTCCGGGGCTGGGATTTTTAACTTCTAAGCTCGCGTTAAAAGCGAGAAAAGTTATCGCGATTGAATTGGACGATAAGTTGGCGGAGGTATTAAAAACTGGATTAATCTCGCGAGAAGTTGAAAATGTGGAAGTGGTAAATGATAATATTTTGGAACTTGGAATTGAGAATTTTGAATTTAGAATAAATAATAAAAAAAATATTCAAAATTCAAAATTCAATCCGCCGGCTGGCAGACAAAATTCTTTTAAGATTGTCGCTAACTTGCCTTATAACATAACTTCTGTTTTCCTCCGCAAATTCCTTTCCGCCGAAAATAAGCCCGAGCTAGTGGTTTTAATGCTGCAGAAAGAGGTGGCTGAGAGAATTGTTGCCAAGAAAGGGAAGATGAGCTTGCTTGCCGTTTCTGTCCAATTTTACGCCGAAGCTGAGGTTATCCAAACAGTTCCGAGCAATAATTTTTGGCCGGAGCCGAAAGTGGACTCAGCGATTGTGCGAATAGAAGCTAAGCTCCTACGATTTTTTGGAAAAAATCGTAGGAGCTTAGCTTCTTTGGATGAGAAGGAGTTTTTTCGTTTGGTTAAAATCGGGTTTAGCGCCAAGAGAAAAATGTTAAAAAATAATTTGGCTAACGGCTGCCATATTACGCGCGAAGAGGCGGAGCAATGGCTGAAAAAATCCGGCCTTAGCCCAAAAGTAAGAGCTCAGGAACTATCAGTTGAAGACTGGATAAAGCTTTTCAAAGAAAATATATAAATTATGAGAATACTTGGAATAGAAACAAGCTGTGATGAAACCGCGGCTTCGATTGTTGAGGGGGCGCGCGGCAATGTGTCCGTGCTTTCTAATGTGGTTTCGTCGCAAATTGAAATACATAAAAAATACGGCGGGGTAGTGCCGGAAGTGGCGGCGCGGGAACATGTATTGAATATTTTGCCTGTTATTAATGAAGCGCTGGTCAAGGCCGGAATAAAGATTAAAAAATCCCCCCAACCCCCTTTGTCCCCGCACGAGCCTTGCTCTGCGGAACAAGCAAGGGGGCGCAAATCCCCCCAATCCCCCTTTACTGAGGGGGGGGATGTTAAGATTGACGCGATTACCGTGACTATCGGTCCGGGGCTCGTCACTTCTCTAATCGTCGGCATAGAAACGGCTAAAGTTTTGTCGTATATTTGGAATATTCCCGTCGTAGCCGTTAATCATATAGAAGGGCATATTTACGCAAATTTTATTAACAGACAGCAGAAAGAAAGCCCCCTTGATAAAGGGGGTTGGAGGATTAAAAGCAGACAACAAGCAATTAATTTCCCGGCTTTGATTCTTACAGTTTCCGGCGGGCATACTATGTTGGTTTTAATGCGCGGACACGGGGAATATAAGATAATCGGAGAAACGCGAGATGACGCGGCCGGCGAGGCGTTTGACAAAGCGGCGGCGATGCTTGGAATAGGATATCCCGGGGGTCCTGTAATCTCAGCTTACGCTGATAAATTCCAAATCCAAAATAACAAATCGCAAATAAATTCAAAACTCCCGCCTATGCTAAAGCTACGGCGGACAAGTAAAATTCAATCCGCCAGCTGGCGGACAAAATTCATTTCTTTGCCTCGCCCTATGATTAATTCCAAGGATTATGACTTTTCTTTTTCCGGGCTAAAAACCGCTTTACTTTATGAGCTTAAAAAAGATAAAAATTATAAAAAACGAATTCCGGAATATTGCCGTGAATTCCAGCAGGCCGCCATTGATGTCTTGATTAAAAAAACTTTAAAGGCGGCGGAAGAATATAAAGTTAAGACAATAATGCTTTCCGGCGGAGTATCCGCGAATACTGAATTAAGAAAACAAATGGCTGAAGCCGTAAAATCAGAAATTCCAACTGCTAAATTTAAAATTCCCGATTTAAAATATACAACCGATAACGCGGCGATGATAGCGGCAGCCGGTTATTTTAAGGCATCGCGGAAAAAATTTACGCCATGGCAAAAACTAAAAGTAGACTGTAACGCGGAGTTATAAATCAGGATTTCATATTAATACTCTCTAAAATTCTACCGAGCTTTAGCTCAGGGTTCGGGCGGCTTTAGCCGCGTACCGTCGCATTACGCGGCTAAAGCCGCCCGAACCCTGGCTTAAAAGCCGGTAGAATTAATTTCACTAAAGCCCGTTAGCGCGACTCCAACGAAATCAAGTTGAAATTTTTTGAACTTTTATTTTTAATCTTTATTTTTAGTTGAAATATTATCATATTTAAACTATACTTAGATTATGAGCAAAACATCTAAAAGAACCATATTTTCCGGCGTTCAGCCGTCGGGCACTCTTCATATAGGCAATTATTTGGGGGCGATTTCTAATTGGGTGAAAATGCAGGATGAGTATAATTCAATTTTTTGCGTGGTTGATTACCATGCCATTACGGTTAAACAGGATCCGAAAGAATTAAGCAGGAATATTTTGGATGTGGTTAAAATTTATATGGCATCTGGCATTTCCGCCGGAGACGGATCAGCCCCTGGCGGAAGTCCGGAAAAGTCGGTAATCTTTCAGCAATCCGATGTTTCAGCGCACACGGAGTTGGCTTGGATTTTAAATTGCGCCGCCGCGCGCGTAAGCGATTTAAATAAAATGACGCAGTTCAAAGATAAGGCGGGCGAAGAAAAAGAAAATGTGAGCGTTGGTTTGTACGACTATCCCATTCTAATGGCGGCTGATATTTTATTATATGATACCGATTTAGTGCCGGTGGGCGAAGACCAGAAACAGCATGTTGAATTAGCCCGCGTTTTGGCGCGCAGATTTAACTCGCAATACGGGAAAGTTTTTAAAGTGCCGGGGGTTGAGATTAAAAAAGAAGGCGCGCGGATTATGGCCTTGGATGATCCGGCTAAAAAAATGAGCAAGAGCGCGAGCCCGGCAAGCTATATCGCTTTAACGGACACTCCCGATGTAGCGGCAAAAAAAATAATGCGGGCGGTGACGGATTCAGGATACGATATTAAATACGATAAAAAAAATAAGCCGGCTATCTCAAATCTTTTAACTATTTATTCCCTTATAACAGGAGAAGACATAAAAAAATTAGAAATAAAATGCGAACGCGAATGTAGCGGCTACGGTGATTTTAAAAAGAAGGTAGCCGAGGCGCTCGGAGAATTTTTAGAAACTTTTCAAAAAAAATATAATAGTTTTGAAGATGACGAAGTGCGGGAAATATTAAAAAATGGAGCGGAGAAGGTGAGGCCGGTGGCGGAAGAGACGCTGTTTATGGTTAAGCATAAATTGGGCATTATTTAATTTTTAAATTTTGTAATTTTTAAATAATGTTTCAATTTTTAATAACTTAAGCCAAACTGGATAACTTATGAATTATAATTTACGATAAATATCGGCGGAGGATTTAAAAGTAATAAATAATTTCAAAAAATTATAA
>QIIF01000090.1 GCA_003231075.1 Candidatus Falkowiibacteriota bacterium
AAGATGCCGTTCACGACGCCCCATCCTATAAATAAAAATAAAATAAAAAAATAAGGAAAATAAGAAGATTTTAGAAACTCCAATCCGCGCGCTGATCCGGAACTAAGTTCCGAAGCTTCGGAACTTAGTTCCTTGGGTTTGTCGCATTTTTTCATCCATCCACTCACCACCTTCCCCAGCCAGACCGCCATTACGACCAGCCATAAAGCTATTCTGATTGACACGATCAAGCCGTTATGTTCAAAAAAGAATAAATAACCCTTGGAGCCGATAAATAACTCCGCCAAAACTATCCATACCCCGTATTCCAATCTATAAAGCGATAAAATCAAAGTTAATAAAACAATAATAAAAAAAGCCGCCTTGTTAAAATCCGGCAAAAGATAGCCGAATAACGAAAGCAATTCAGCGAAAAATATAAATAAAAACGCGGTTTTGAATGTTTTACCAAATAAATTCATAATGAAAAATTAACATTATTTCCAATTTGTATATTATTCCGGCCGGTAAAACCGGCATTCACTTCCAAGACATAATCAACCGGCGCCGGACTTTTATAAAAATTTTTATAACGCGCGCCTTCAGGCGGTAAATTTTTGCTTATCCCGATTACTTCATTGCCGTTAATCCAAATTATATCCAATGGGAAATTCATATTCCGCATAACAAATATCCGCTCCCGCTTATCGCCAAAAATAAAAAGCATACCATAATTAGCAGGCAAACTTTTCCTGTTGCTCAAACCATTATACCTCAATTCAGGAGTGTTGGCGACTTCCACTTTTATTTCCTTGCCGTTGATTTCAACAATATTTTTATTTTCACTCCGCGAACACGCGCTTAAAGCTAAAGCTATAAATAATAACACTATAAAATTATTTCTTAATTTTCGCATACGCGTTAACTAATTTATAATATTTCACTTCTACCGAGCTTTAGCTCAGGGTTCGGGCGGCTTTAGCCGCGTACCGCGTACGCTACGAAGCTAAAGCTTCACGAACCCTGAGCTAAAGCTCGGTAGAAACTAGTTATGCTTTCATTAATAATATACAATACTTCACGGCTTAACAATAAGCTTATATACTTTATTAACCTGTTTTTCCCAATTAAATTCCTTAATCGCCCGTTCTCTTCCTTGCCTTCCCAATTTTTCTCTTAATCTTTTGTCTTTGGCCAGTTTAATTATAGCATCTTTTATTTCACCGGCATTTTCAGGATTAACCAACAATCCGTTTACGCCGCCGCGAACGGCATCGCGTACTCCGCCGCTGTCGCCGGCGATTACCGGCTTGCCGGCAAGATTGGCCTCCAAATAAACAATGCCGAACCCTTCAAAATCTCCATCTATACTTCGCGACGGCATAATAAATGTATCGCATATATTATACCAAATATTTTTCTCGCCATTACCGGCATCGGTAATTACGATAGTGCTTTCTTTTAACCCCAAATTTTCAATTTTCAATTTTAAATTTTCAATTTCCGGCCCATCTCCCAAAATAACATAAACTAAATTCGGCACAGCCCGCAAAACTTCCGGCAAACTATTCAAAACCATATCAAATCCTTTTCGCTTTACTATCCTGCCCACGCCCAATAAAATAATTTTATTCTCTAAATTATATTTATTTTTTAAATCTGTTTCCTGTTTCCTGTTTCCTGTTTCCTGAACATCTACACCCGGATTAACCACTTTAACTTTATCCGCCGCCTTAACTCCAACAAACTCTTTAACTAAGCCGCCCGCGTAATTATTTATGCAAATTATATTTCGCGCGTTATTTAAAATTTTTCCGGCAATCCATCTTTTACGCGGCGTTTTCAGCGCGAATGTAAAATCCATACCGTGTAAAAAAACCGAATAGGGAGTTTTTGTTAATCTTGTCACCAAGTAAGCGGCTATGCCCAACGGCAATATATTCCCGACTAAAATATGGCCAATTTTATTAAAATCCCCCCAGCCCCCTTTATCAAGGGGGCGGCCTTTTGACGCCCGCCAAAGCCGCCGAATAGACGGAGCCCATTTCAAAAAAGGCAACTTATTATTTATTAATTTGCCGTCATTATTATGCAAAACAAAAATATCCCCCCGTAGAGACGCGCTGCTGCGCGTCTTTTTCGTGTTTCGCGTTAATGCCGGAGACGCGCCGCAGCGCGTCTCTACGGCGGAGGATGGCCAATGTTTGTATATATTTTCATATACATTGGCGACTCCGCCCTTAAACGGCGGATATTCTAATGTGAATAATAATACTCGCATAAAAAAATAAAAAATATTAACTTATACTATGGCCAATACAACATTCGGCGGTTAAACAATAATCTGAATAGTAAATTACAAATTCAAAATTACAAATCCTAAATAAATTCAAAATTATAAATTTAAAATTATAAATAGTTTTGAATTTTGAATTTATGATTTATTTGGAATTTGGTGCTTTGAGTTTGTAATTTAATAAACATTTTATATATAACTTTAACCAATGTCTTATGTTTATTTCTTGCCAAATGCTCTCCAAATACTTACTATATCTTCTTTTTTAAATCCACCGAATAGAAACAGCGCGGCAAAATATAAAATTCCTCCGATTCCCGCCACTATAAAAACATTCAAAAATTGCTTTAAATAAAAAATAGCCAAAGACATTATTATCACCGCCGATAACGACTTTAAAAATATAGCTATAATTTTGCGCGGCCGGTAGGCGATAATTTTCGGCACCTCGCGCATTCCCAAAATAAACATCGTCAGATTGGCGGCGATAACCGTAATGCTGGCGCCGACCGTCTGAAATTCCGGAATTAAAACTAAATTTAACGCTACGCTTACTAATAGGGCTATACCCATATTTCTTGTATTAATTTTTTGCCTGTCGCAAGCGTTAAGCAGAGAACCGATAGGAAAATTAAGAAAAATAAAAGGAAGAGAAATTATAATTAGCCGCAAGGGCAATACCGCCCCGCCAAATCCTTCTTTAAATAATAAAATAATATTGTTGGCTAAAATAAAAATACCGGCGCTTATGGGCAAAGAAATAATAATTAAATAATTCATCGCCCGCTCAAAAGTGACAACCAACTGGTCTTTGTTATTTTTCCAATAAGAAGCAAAAGCCGGATAAACACTGGCGACAAAAGCCATCGGCAAAAACTGCAAAGCGAATATTATTTTAAAAGAAACTTGATAAAGTCCGACATATTTATCACCGGCCAATACTGATAATAAAACCGTGTCTAAATAAGTATATATTCTTTGAAAAATGGAAAAAAGAGCGAAAGGGATAGTAATGCCTATCATTAGTTTAATTAATTTTTTATTAAAAACCGGAATAATTTTTATTTTCCACCTAAATTTTACTAAAAACAAAGAATAAACAAAATTAAAAATACTTGCCGCCGCCAAAGCGGCCGCCAGCCAACGCAATCCTAATCCTAAATGCAGGGCGGTTAAACCGAGAGTTAAAACAATAATTTGAAAAACAACGGATGACACGCTTTCAAAAAACAAATTATGAAATCCGCGGATCGTGGAAAAAAATGACAAGGTAAAAGAATCAAGAATCATGGAAATCGCAAAAATATAAACTAAATCTTTAATTAATTCCGGATACCCCATCAAATTGATTAAAGTAATCACGCTAACCAATGAAACAGCCGCCAACGGCAGCTTTATCGCCAAAACACTGCCCAACAATTCGCTTGCTCTGTCTTTACGCTTAGCTATTTCTCTAGTTAACACATTCGCCAGCCCCAAATCAATAAAAATGGCGAAAATAGTGGTAAGAGAAATGGCAAGATAATATTTTCCGATATTTTCCGCTCCTAAAACGCGCGCGATTAAAATAAAGTAAGTAAACGATAAAATCTTCTGCAAAATTAAAGCAAAAGTAAAATAAGAAGTATTTTTGGCGATATTGGAAATTTTAGCCGGCATAAAGTAATTTTAACATAGAAAGAATAATAAAAAAACCTCTAAAAATATTTTAGAGGTTTTTTTATGAATATAGTGAATATTAATTTTAATTTTATCTCTTTTTCCATTGCGGCGCTCTTCTGGCCTTTTTTAATCCCGGTTTTTTTCTTTCTTTCTTGCGGGCGTCGCGAGTCAGCCAGCACTTGGCTTTAATG
>QIIF01000137.1 GCA_003231075.1 Candidatus Falkowiibacteriota bacterium
TGGTAATATATAATAATTATATTAAAATAGTAATTATATATTATAATAAATATACCATTATAATGTAAATAAATTAAAATTAACAAAGGTCAATAAAGGAGTTTTTGCTCTACGCGAATTTTATTCATTGCCATTCAATATATGCGCGCTATCGGACAAAAAATTAAATTATTGCGCAATTTAAAAAGATTGACGCAAAAAGAATTAGCCGATTTGTCCGGCGTTTCTTTTAATACGATCGTGAATATTGAATTGGGAAAAAATTTAAACCCGACAATCGGCTCAATAAAAAAAATAGCAAAAATTTTAAATGTTAAAATAGATGATTTGGTTGAATCGGAGCAGCTTAGCGTTAACCGGAAATTTTTACCTTTATACGCGAGAGACTTGCCGCCATCGCCGATCGTGCTTGTGTCTCACGCTTACACTAAATACTTTGAAGATATTATTCAAGATAAATGGGAAACGCTGATTCAAACCATAGAAAACGGTTATAGCACTTGGTATTTTGGCGAACAAGATCTTAAAAGATTGGGAAAAAGAACCTTGGAATTATGCCGTCAAGATAATGAATTTTTATTAAAGCTCAATAAAAAGTTTTTAACCTTAGTAAATAAATTTTTATTGAAAACTAAAAAATTTAAAAAAAATAGCTATGCTAAAATCAGCAATAAACAATTAAGCCGAATGTTAAATGAATATTGCGGGGAGTATGAAATTGTTTCCGCTTATGGCGAGATCGTTCCATTTTGTTTAGAGGTAGCTTTGACGGAAAAACTCAAGGCATATTTAGAAAAAAAATTTGTTGGAATTTCAAAAGAAGACAGGGATATGATATTTGCGGCGCTTTCCGCCTTTCCCGATATATCTTTTGTCGCCGAAGAAGAATTGGATTTATATAAATTGGCCATTAAGCCGAAAAACCGGCGTAAGAATTTATTAAAAAAGCATTATCAAAAATATTTATGGGTTCCTTTTGATTATGTCGGTCCCGAGTGGACCATGGATTATTTTGAATCCAGATTGAATGAAATTATTAAAATGCCAAAGCGGAAAATTACGGCTAAAATTAATGAGCTGAAAAGTAAAAGCGAAAAATTAAAAAATGAACAGCGGACAATAATTAAAAAATATAATATTGAGACAGAGGCGGCGCTGGAGTTTAAATTTTTACAGCAAAGCGGATGGCAGTTTGACCAGAAAAAGGAATATCTGACCCAATCCCATTATCACTTATCTTATTTGTTAAAAGAGATAGCTGAAAGATTAAAAATTAATTTTTCTTTAATTTATTACGCGCTGCCGAATGAACTTATTGAATTATTGGGTAATAAAAAAAATATTAGCAATTCATTATTAGAGAGCAGAAAAAAAGATTCATTTCTTATTTCGCGAAACGGTGAATCAAAATTTCTTAATAAAGATGAGCGGAAAAAATGGCTCCCATACATTGAGGCTAAAAAAGAAAAAGATGATGCGAAAAAAATAAAGAAAGAAGTAAGGGGAATGGTTGCTTATCGCGGGGAAGTGGAGGCGGAAGCAAGCATAATATTAACATCTCGGCATATTGGAGATATGAAAAAAGGGAGCGTTTTGATTACTCCGATGACTTCAGTTGATTTTGTGCCGGCGATGAGATTGGCATCCGCCATAGTTACCGATTTGGGCGGCATTACATCGCATGCGGCCATAATTTCCCGCGAATTAAAAATTCCATGCGTCGTGGGAACTAAAAAAGCGACAAAAATATTTAAACATGGAGACAGGGTTAAGGTTGACGGCAGTAAGGGGATTGTGAAATTAAGCGCGTAATTTTAAGTAAAGGAATTTAAACATTATCCGAATGCCGCAAATATAATGTTGTGAATTAATTTTCCGTTAAGGAATTTGAATATTGGTCGGTAATAATGTGAATAAATCCCCCAACCCCCAATATCCGCGGGGGCGTATAAGAGCCCCCTTGATAAAGGGGGTTGGGGGATTATAAATATAATGTGCCGTTAGGCCTAATTTAAAAATATGGATAGAAAACAATTTATAATTAACAAAAAAAACATCGGGCAATATTTAAAAAACCAGAATGCAAATTTGGCAATCAGCGAAGTCGGACGAATTAAAGAGATAATTAAAAATAGCGGTTCGTGTTTTATTTTTAAAGTTAAAATCAAAGTTAATAATAAGCGGCGAAGCGTTATTATTAAACAAGCGCGCGATTTTCTTAAAATCAACCCTTCTTTTAAGCTATCACCCAAAAGATTGGAGTGGGAATACGAGGCGTTGAAATATTTTGCTTTAGCCGGCAATAAAAAAGTTTTGCCGGAAGTATTATGGTATGATGATAAAAATTATGTTCTCGCGCTTTCCGATGTCCGGGGCGATACGGGAAAATTGTTAAAAGAAGAAATAAAAAAAGGAAAATTACATCCGGAGATTATGAAAGATTTCGCTGAATTGTTGGCTGAATGGCACTTATTTTCATACAATAAGAATATTAATCTTAGCATTAAAAGCGATAAACGATTCTCAAAAAAATGGCCGTCTTTTTTGAAAAATGAGAGCATAAATGATTTCTACACTATTGGCGCCAGAAAAATTGCCGTTAACAGCATTGTAGACGAACTTTTGGAAGAAAGCAGACAATCTCCATCAGCTATGATTTGGCTGGATCCGTTGGCTAAAAATATTTTTACAGATAAAGGAAAATTTAAGTTAATTGATTTTGAGACGGCTGTTAATTGGGATATTGCTTGGGACGCGGCATTGTTCATATCGGATTGGGTGATAGAGTTGCCCGGCGCTAATAAAAAAACAGTTGCTGAAGCAAAAAAATGCGTTAGCTTGTTTTTATCCGTTTACATAAAAAAAATATCCGCGCGTTTGCCAAAAACAGAATTATTGGCGGTGGAAAAAAGAATATACCGTTATTTGGGCGTATTTTTACTGCACAGAACTAATGGAGTTGACAATTATAAATTTAAAAAATCAACATATCTTAGAATTCAAAGAGAGGCGTTAAGATTATTACAAGGGTTGCACGCTAATGATTTTGCTAAGAGTTTGATCACGCTTCTAAGCATTGATAATGATTTTATTCAAGAAGAGATAAGCTTTAAAAGTGGGAAATATAAATTAAATGGGATTTTGCAAACGCCCAAAATTAAAAATAACAAAAAAATTCCCGTTGTTATTTATTTGCATGGAGGAACTGACAGGGGGATGCTGGGATCACCGGCGATATTTGAAATTTCAAACATTTTATTAAAGCAAGGAATAGCGGTATTCCGTTTCAATTTTATCGGCACTGATAATAGCGATGGACTTTTATGCGATAAAACATGGGATAGATTTGAGGACAATTTTCAACAAGCCGTAAATTTAATGAAAAAAGACAGCCGATTTTCCAAGATAGGCGCGGTCGGCAGGAGTTTCGGCGCGACTGTAATAGCCGCTAACGCGGACAGCCAAGATATAGAAGCCATGGTTCTGCATAATCCTATTTTTGACGAATGGTATGAGTTTATTCATTTATTGCCGGAAATGTCTAAAGATTTTATGGATAATCCAGGCAAAAAGTTTTTAATTTTAGGAACAGAAAAAAGCGAGCACATAAAAGGGGATTATAAGTTTAATTCTAAAATTATTAAACAATTTCCAATGGAAAAATGGAAAATAATGCAGGCTTTGCCCAAATCAAATAATATTTGCGTTATTCAAGCCGAGAATGATCCCGAAACCACGCCTGAATACGCTAAGATTTTATATAATATGGCGCGGCAGCCGAAAGCGTACCACATCATTAAAAACACAACGCATAAATTCCCCGGTAAAGAAAAAGAAGCCGCGAATATTACCGCTAAATGGTTAGTTGCGTGTTTAAAATAATTTATCGTTAAGGAATTTGAATATTGGGTGGTAGTAATAACATGAATTAAATCCCCCAACCCCCTTTATCAAGAGGGCATACCGTTGAAAGCCCCGCGGATATTGGGGGTGGGGGGATTATAAATATAATGTGCCGTTAGGCTTAATTTAAAATAAATTAATTAATTAATGTTTAATATT
>QIIF01000076.1 GCA_003231075.1 Candidatus Falkowiibacteriota bacterium
ATAAACTTTCTACTTGATAAACTTTCTACTTGATAAACTTTCTACTTGATAAACTTTCTACTTGATAAACTTTCTACTTGATAAACTTAATAACTACCTCGTTTTAATAATGTCCTCATCTTCCGCTCAACCTCTCTCTTCCTAATCGCCTCCCGCTTGTCAATTTTCTTTTTCCCTCGTCCGATCCCGAATTCAAGTTTTATAAAACTGCGTTTAGTATATATTTTTATAGGCGCTAATGTCAACCCTTGTTCTTGTTTTTTCCCGATTAAATGCTTTATTTCGCTCTTTTTCAAAAGCAGTTTCCGCGATCGGTACGGATCATAATCCTTAATCGTTCCCGCGCGATTATACAGCGGAATATGCGCGTTTACCAAATATAATTCGGGCAAACCCTTGCCTCTGGAGTTTTTAACAGTCACAAAACTTCCCTTTAAGCTGATATGCCCCGTCTTAACCGACTTAACCTCATGCCCAAGCAAAACCAGACCGGCCTCATATTTTTCCCGTATATCATAGTCATAATTAGCTCTTTTGTTAAATGCGATTGTTGGCATATATAGCTTGTAGCTTTTTAGCTTGTAGCTTGTAGATTAAGGAAGTAGTTTTTAAAATTACTAAAAACCTACAAGCTACAAGCTAAAAAGCTACAAGCTATTTCTCAATATTCCACTCCTTCAACCTCTCAATCACTTTCCTATTAGCCAATATATTGCGCAAATACTCTCTATAGCTCGGTTCCTTGACGCGCGCCTCCACCTTTTCATATCCTTTATATTGTTTTAATAATTCTTCCTGTTTTTTTTCAATTTCCTTTTCACTTACTTCAATTTTTTCCTGTCTGGCTATTTCTCGGATTAATAAAGCGCTTTTTACTCTTTTAAGAGCGTCGGGGAGCAATTCCAAAATAAGCTGTTCGTGCGTTTTTTTGATGCTTGTTAAATAATCATCAAATTTTCCGCCTTGCTGAGTGACGCTATGCTCCAATTCGCGCATCATCTCGCGCGTTTCATTATCAACAAGAACTTTCGGAATATCTCCAAATTTTGAATTTTCAATAATTTTATCCAGCATCTCAATCTCAAATTTTTGCTCGGCTTTTTGTTTTTTTTCTTGCTCTATGTTCTTTTTAACATTATTTTTTAATTCATCAAATTTCTTTAAGCCGAGTTCGGCGGCGAAGCTATCATCCATAGCCGGCAATTCACGGCTGTATACCTCGTTTATTTTTACCCTATGCTCAACCATTTTTCCGGATAGATTCGCCATGTGATGATTTTCCGGATAAGGCAGGCTGAAATCGCGCGTGTCTCCTTTTTTCACGCCGATTAAATTCTTGTCAAAGCCGGGGATAACAAAATCCTTGCCGATGATAACGGCAACGCCCTTGCCTTGCCCTCCTTCAATGGGAACCTTGTCTAAAAATATATCAATATCAACCAAAACTTTATCTCCGTCTTTTACCTCGCGTTCAACCACTGTTTCTTTGGCGCGCGATTCGCGCAAATGTTCTATAGTTCTCATAACCTCCTCGTCCCCCGCCTGTAGAGACGCGAGATTTTGCGTCTCTACTTTAATATTTTTATAATCTCCCAATTTAATCTCGGGCAACATCGCTAAAATAATTTTATATTCCATTGGGTTCTCCGGCGCCAGTTTGGTAATATTCACCTGCGGCTGTCCTATCGGCTGTCCCTCAATATTTTCTTTAATGGCCTTATCAATTGTTTTATTAATGGCGATACGCGCCGCTTCTTCCAAAATAGCGGTCTCGCCGATTTTAGCTTTTAAAACCTCAAAAGGAACCTTGCCCGGCCTAAACCCGTCAATCTTAACTTCCCGTGAAACCTTTTCGGCTCCAAGCTTAATATACGGCTTCAGCTCTTCAGCCGTTAATTCAATCGTTAATTCAATTTGTGATTTTTCTAATTCTTTTTTTGTGATATTCATAATTAATATTCTACCGAGCTTTAGCTCAGGGTTCGCGCGGCTTTAGCCGCGTAACGTGACGGTACGCGGCTAAAGCCGCGCGAACCCTGGCTTAAAAGCCGGTAGAAATTTATAGTAATAGCCCTACAATCAAAAGTGCCACTATATTCAATATTTTAATCATCGGATTAATCGCCGGTCCGGCAGTGTCTTTATACGGATCGCCGACGGTGTCGCCGGTAATAGCGGCTTTGTGGGCATCGGATCCTTTGCCGCCTAAATTTCCATCTTCAATATATTTTTTGGCGTTATCCCAAGCGCCTCCGCCGGAGGTCATAGAGATAGCGACGAAAATGCCGGTGATAATTGAGCCGACCAAAAGTCCGCCCAATGCCTGCACTCCCAAAATAAACCCGACTAAAATCGGCGCGGCCACCGGAATTAACGCCGGAACCACCATTTCGCTGATTGCCGATTTTGTCACCAAATCAACCGTCTTGCCGTAATCCGGCTTTTCGGTTCCCGCCATTATCCCCGGTTTTTCTCTGAATTGTTTGCGCACCTCTTCCACAACGGAACCGGCCGCCCGTCCGACTGCTTGCATTGATAGGGCGGCAAAATAATACGGAAGCAAACCGCCTATGAATAAACCTGCTAAAACATACGGATTATTAATTAAAAATTGAATATGATTTCCGCCCTCCGCGATTTTATAAGTAAAATCGGCAAATAACACTAAAGCGGCTAACGCGGCTGAACCGATGGCATACCCTTTTGTGACAGCTTTGGTGGTGTTGCCTACCGCGTCTAACGGATCGGTAATACTTCGCACTTCATCTCCCATTTCCGCCATTTCCGCGATGCCGCCGGCATTATCGGTAATCGGCCCGTATGAATCAATTGTAATGATTATGCCTGCCATTGAAAGCATAGCCGTAACGGCTACCGCCACGCCGTACAAACCCGCCAAACCGTAAGCTCCTAAAATAGCGGCGACAATAACGGCAACCGGCCAAGCGGTAGACTTCATTGACACGGCCAAACCGGCTATAATATTAGTGCCGTGCCCCGAAATGGACGCTTTAGCGATATCTTTAACCGGCTTGCGCTCGGTTGAAGTATAATATTCGGTAATAACCACTAAAGCGGCGGTTACGGCCAAACCAACCAATGAAGCAAAATAAATATTATTTACGCTGTATAATCCGTTATCGGCCATTAGCCACTTAGTAATCGGGTAAAACGCGGCGGCGGATAATACTCCGGCGGCGGCCAATCCCTTATAAAGCGCGCCCATAATATTTTTTGACTTGCCGAGCTTTATAAAAAACATACCGATTACCGAGGCGATAATTGAAACCGCTCCCAGCATCAAAGGATATATTACGGCATTGCCGAATCCGGTGAAAATAAGAGAACCGAGAAGCATTGTCGCGATAGAGGTGACGGCGTAAGTCTCAAAAAGATCGGCCGCCATGCCGGCGCAATCGCCGACATTATCCCCCACATTATCCGCGATTACCGCCGGATTGCGAGGATCGTCTTCCGGAATTCCGGCTTCAACTTTACCGACCAAATCAGCGCCCACATCGGCCGCTTTCGTAAAAATACCTCCTCCTAATCGGGCGAATATTGAGATTAAAGAACTGCCGAATCCAAATCCGATTAAAGCATGGAGGTCTTTCGTGGCAAAATAAAATCCGGCCGTGCCCAAAAGAGCCAAGCCGACAACCAGCATTCCGGTTACGCTTCCGCCGCGCACGGCGACAGCTAAGGCCTTTTTCATTCCGCTTCTCGCCGCTTCCGCCGTTCTAACATTGGCGCGCACCGAAACATACATTCCAATATAACCGGTAAGCCCTGATAAAACCGCTCCAATTAAAAACGCGATGGCAGTCATCCAACCAAGACTTGGCGTTAAGCCGATAATAATAAATATAACGGCGGCCACCATGGCGATAGTCCTGTATTGCCTGTTTAAATAGGCATTGGCGCCTTCTTGAATCGCTTTGGCGATTTCTTGCATTTTTTCATTGCCCGCGGGCAGGCTAAGCACTATTTTAATTAAAATAAAGCCGTAAATAATGG
>QIIF01000112.1 GCA_003231075.1 Candidatus Falkowiibacteriota bacterium
GCAAACTGTCCGCTCACTCCCGTTCGCAAACAGTCCGCTAACGAATTGCGAATATTTTATTTTATTATTATTTACAAAATTAAAAATTACAAAATTGATTCTAAAATCACTCAAGATGCGCTTTCCTTTCCCACTCACCCAGCATCTCTCTCATCTCCGCCCAACTATCCAAACTCACATCTTTCTTAATTAGCTTCTCCGCCTCTTCTTTAGCCAGTTTCATTAATTCATAATCAAACAATGAAGCGATTTTCAATTCCGGAAAGCCCTTTTGCTCCGTGCCGTAAACTTCGCCCGGCCCGCGGAATTTTAAATCCATTTTAGCCAAAGCAAAACCGTCGTCATTATCAACCAGCGCTTGCAGGCGATTTAAGGTTTTTTCCGAATCGCTGTCCGTGAACAAAAAGCAATACGACTGATGTCCGCTCCTTCCCACTCTGCCTCTGAACTGATGGAGCTGCGCCAATCCGAACCTGTCCGCGCCCTCTATTATTATAATAGCGGCGTTCGGCGCATCAATGCCAACCTCCACTACCGAAGTGGAAACTAAAATCTTGATTTTATTATCTAAAAATTCCCGCATTATTTCGTCTTTTTCTTTCGGCTTTAACTTCCCGTGCATCATGCCTATTTTTAAATCTTTAAAAATCTTTTTATCCAATTTTTCAAATTCCTCCTTGACCGACTTCACGCCCAGTTTATCGGAAAAATCAATCAAGGGGCAAATCACAAAAACTTGCCTGCCCGCTTTAATTTGCCCGCGGATAAATTCATAAGCTTTTTCCCGCTTAACCTCGGGAACAACCCGGGTTACAATTTTTTTCCTGCCCGCCGGCATTTCATTAATAATGGATATATCCAAATCACCGTACAAAGCCAATGCCAAACTCCGCGGAATGGGTGTCGCCGTCATAGATAAAAAATGAGGAGTCATGGTAGAGACGAGGCGCTGCCTCGTCTCTACGGAACTGGATTTTTCAATCAACATTTTCCTCTGCTCAACGCCAAAACGATGCTGTTCATCTATTATCGCTAAAACTAAATTTCTAAAATTAATATTTTCTTGTATTAAAGCCTGAGTTCCGATAATTATATCGGAATTATGAATTATGAATAATGAATTATGGTTTTTTATTTTTTTATTTTTCAATCCATTATTCATAATTCTTGCTTCATAATTCATCTTTTTTTCGCTTCTCGTCACTAACCCAATTTTAATATTAAAATTTTTAAATAATTTACAAATCCCATCATAATGCTGTTTCGCCAATATTTCCGTAGGAACCATCAAAACCGCCTGTCCTCCGTTTAGCGCCGCGTTCAGCATGGCGATACACGCTACCACGGTTTTCCCGCTTCCCACATCGCCCTCCAAGAGCCGGGCCATCGGCTTGTCTTTTCCCATATCCCGCAAAATCTCCCAAGCCGCTTTGCGCTGGGCATCGGTTAATTTGAAAGGCAAACTATCAACAAATCTTTTGGTTTCTTTTTCCAAGAACGGCACAGCCGTAGAAACGCAAGATTTTGCGTCTCTGCGAATTAACTGCGACTGCATTTGCGTTAAAAATAATTCGTTAAAAGCCAGCCGTTTTTTCGCCTCTTCAATATCCTTTTGATTTTTGGGAAAATGAATTTTACTTATCGCCTCGCCCAAACTTAATAACTTTAAATTATTTTTTATTTCTTCCGGCAGCCAATCTGTAATTTGCGTATTTAAATGTATTATTTGCTTCACTAAAAACCGAACCTGCTTCTGCGTAATATTGGCGGTTAAATGATAATTCGGCACCAACCCCTGCGTATGCACCGCATCCATATTAACACCCCCTTGATAAAGAGGGTTGGGGGATTGATTGCCCTCTTGATAAAGGGGGTTGGGGGATTTCTCATTATTACTGCTCCCCTTCAAGGAGGGGTCTGGGCAGTTAAAAACCTTCTCATACACCGGCGACTTCATCGCGAAAGCCCCGTAATCATCGCCAACCTTGCCGGAAAACGATACTTTATCGCCAACGCGCAAATTGCGTGCGATAAACGGCTGGTTAAACCAAATAACTTTCATAACATCCGTCTCATCCGCCACTAACGCCTCGGTAATATTCATCTTCTTGCGCGGGCTTCTCTTATTTTGAATCAATTCAATCCGGCCGACAACATTGGCGCTCATTCCCCGCCGCAAATCGCGGATAAGCGTTACTTTGCTAAAATCATCATATCTGAAAGGAAAATAAAAAAGCAGATCACGCGCGGTTTCAATGCCTAATTTCTTCAACCTCTTAGCCGTGGCCTCTCCCACCCGGCTGATTTTAATTATATCCGTATCCAATACAAGCATAATTACATTTTAGCATATCTGATAATAAAAAAATAACCCAATTTTTTTTGGGTTGCCGTAATAAGACATAAAACTAAAAAACCTTAAATGGGACTGTCGCCGAATGGCTTATTAATTGAGTTAATGTTTATAAAGGTAATTTTGGGATAGTAAATTCATCTAAATCTTCTTTTATTAACAGTATGAATAAAGATAAAACTTTTTATAAAGAATAACAAGGATTATAGGAAAATCCTATATACTCAACATTTTTACCTAGATGTTTTACTTTTTTTATCGCGGGGTTTAAATCAGAATCTGAAGAAATAACTATAGCGGTATCCCAAATATTATCATAAGCCCCGACCAATAAATCAACGGCCAATTTAACATCAACGCCCTTCTCGTGAAAACCGCCGCCATTAAATAAAAAATTACCCTTCTTTATTGCGAACCCCTGCGTAATTAATTTATTGAATAATCTTAATTGATTCGCTCTAAGATTTTGACCTTTATCATCGCCTTCTTTTGCCCTAATAGCGCCCACATAATACCGGCATGAAATAATCTTTCTGTCTCTCACAAGCTTATTGCATAAACCAATATAATCAAAATTAATAGTATTTGAAACTTGCAAATCCTTTAATTTGTGATACAGGTTGCTGCCGTCTATAAAAACAGCTACTCTATTTTTTATTGGCATAATTTAACAAAAAACCCACCGTGCCCCCAGAGGGGAGCAGAGTGGGTGATTTTAGCAATATAAAGGAATTTCATCCATTTTTTCAATGCCTCCTAATATTATGATAATACAAGATTTTATGCTTGTCAATACCTTGTCCACATCTATAAACATTATATCACAATTAATCATAAATAAAAACCGCTGTCTTTAATCAGTCTCATATTGACATAATGGATGAATTTTGGTAGATTTAACACAACATTGCCGCGCGAGCAATTTTATTTTTGAAAAAAAATAAAGGGACTGCCGCCAAATGCTATTTTTGACGTAAATTCCCATAAAGCGCTCGTAGCTCAGCTGGATAGAGCAACAGCCTTCTAAGCTGTAGGTCACAGGTTCAAATCCTGTCGAGCGCACACATAATTAATAAGCCCTCCGTCGTATAACCATGGAGGACAAGCGAATAACTATGTTTTTAGAAATAATTTTAATAGCCATATTGATATTTGCCGCCATTAATCTGTCCATCCAATTTTTTCAAATCGCGTTGGGCGGATACGCTCCCATTATTTCCACAAAAAATAAAGTGATAAAACGCATTATGAAAGAAATATCGCCGAAAGACGGATGCGCGGTTTACGAACTGGGATGCGGCAATGCCGGATTTTTAAAAGCGATGGAAAATAAATTTCCCAATATAAAAAAATTAACGGGAATAGAATATTTTTTCCTCCCTTATTTAATCGGCAAAATACAGACAAGCTTGCGAAAAAGCAAAATAAAAATCATAAAGAAAAATTGCTTGCGGCTAAATATGGGAGAAGCGGATATAATATATTGTTTTTTGAGCAAGCCGATGATGGCAAAACTAAAAGAAAAATTCAAGAAAGAATGCAAAGCCGGCACGCAGATAATCAGCTATCAATTTCGCCTCCCGGATTTGAAACCGAAAAAAATTGTTGATTTGAAAAATAACGAAAAGAAAAAAATTTATTTTTATACAATA
>QIIF01000069.1 GCA_003231075.1 Candidatus Falkowiibacteriota bacterium
TGATGATTTTTTCATTTTCAAAAGATGAAATAAAAGTGTTTTTAAACCAAGTGGTAAAATTAGCTTTTGATAAATTAAGCTCAATTTCACCTAAAACCGCTTGCCAAAGCTGATCATTATTCATAAAATTCATTGTTTCATTGTTTCATTGTTTTATTGTCAGCGGGCGTTAAAAGCCGTTTGGCGGCAATCCCGCTTAATAATAAAATAACAAAACAATAGAATAAAGCATTTATTATTTAAAACTATCAGCCGTTCTCGTTTTGCATAAAATTTGAAAATTTCCGCCGAAAAAAATAGATGATAGTTTTTATAAGTGGCGCGATAATTGTAAAATACTACACTATCAAGATTATACCAGCTGGACGACAACCGTCAAACAGTTAAAATGTTTATAAGGTGTTGATAAAAAGTGGAAAAAGTTTTATGAATGGTATTTCTCGCGTCGGGTTGACCGCCGCCATCAGATGTGTTATATTGGAAACATAATTTAAAATAAAATAATTCTAATACTAATAATTCGCATGCTTGCTCTCCGTAGCCTTGGCGAAGGATTGTCCCGCATTAATAGGGGCGGGTTTGCGAAGCGAATAATTTAATTTCCGGTATTATGCCAAAAAGAACATACCAACCAAAAAAGAAAAAAGCCAAAAAAAAACATGGGTTTATGGCGCGTACGCAAACCAAATCCGGCCGTAATGTTATTAAAAGCAGGCGGCAAAAAGGAAGAAAGACCTTAACTAAATAATACAATGCGAATATATTAAATTATACGCGAATACCGCAAATACGAATTATGCGAGTGATTAATTTGCATTAATTCTATTTATAGTATTCGCGTATAATTTATAGTTAAGGAAGTTGAATATTTCTGAAAATAGTTTAACTCGCGAAATACTGTTTAATAATCATTTTGCCGCCGATTATAACCCCTCAATATCCCTCTTCGAAGGAGGTTGAGGGGGTAAATTCGTTTCGTAATTCAAAGCAAATATTTAAATCATAATGTGCCGTTAGGCTTAATTTATAGTATTCGCGTCATGCTTAATAAAAGTAATCGTTTAACTAAAGATAAAGAGTTTGATAATGTTTTTAATCCGCGTTTTGGCCGAAAAAAAACAAGCTTTGATAAAATTATAGGAATTAAGATGGTTCCTAACCAAATAAATCATAGCCGTTTTGGCATATTAATTAGTGTTAAAGTCAGTAAAAAGGCGGTTATCCGCAATAAGATTAAACGGCAAATCAGGGATATTATCAGCATGCAATTAGATAAAATAAAGCAAGAATATGATTGTGTGATTATTTGCTTGCCCGAGATAGCGGGTAAAGAGCATAAAGAAATTGAAAAATCGCTTATTGGGCATTTTAAGAGAATAGGAATTTATAAATAGATGTTATGTTTATACATTATCCCCGGTATATTTTAATTAAAATAATAAAAATATATCAGAAAACTTTATCTTTTGACCATGGATTATTAAGAATTTTAGCGCCATACGGCCGTTGCCGTTTTCGCCCAACTTGTTCGGAATACGCTATCGCCGCTATTGAGAAGTATGGCGTAATTAAAGGCGGATTAAAGTCGGCATGGCGGATTCTAAGATGTAATCCGTGGAATAAAGGAGGATGGGATCCTGTTAAATAGTAATTTGAAATTTAAAATTATCAATTTGGTGTTTTTAAAATTATTAATATTAATAACCCGAAATTTCTAATTTCTAATTTCTAATTTCAATCAATGTCAAGTATATTTCAAACAATTTTTTATCAGCCGGTTCTTAATCTATTGGTTCTTATTTATAATATTGTACCCGGCCATGATCTTGGTATTGCTATTATTTTATTAACCATAGTTATTAAATTAATATTACTTCCTTTATCTAAGCAATCTATTAAAGCGCAGAAATCTTTACAAGACTTACAGCCAAAAATTAACGAAATTAAAAAAAGGTATAACGGTAAAAAAGAAGAAATGGGTAAAGCAATGATGACGCTGTATAAAGAAAATAAAGTAAATCCATTTTCTTCCTGCCTTCCTCTTTTAATTCAATTGCCTTTTTTATTGGCAGTATTTAGAGTTTTTAGAGATGGTTTTGCCAACAGCTCTTTAAATTTGGTTTACCCATTTATAACCCGTCCGGAAGCGATTAATACCATATCTTTAGGTTTTATTGATTTGTCCGCGCGTAATATTCCTATTGCGGTTCTGGCGGGCGTGGCTCAATTTTGGCAGGCAAAAATGATGGTGACCAAAAAGGCGGAAATACACACGGAAGGATCAAAAGATGAAGATATGATGGCCATAATGAACAAGCAGATGATTTATTTTATGCCGATTTTAACCGTATTTTTTGGAATGTCTTTTCCGGGCGGGTTAGCGCTGTATTGGTTGGTGACAACAGTTTTGACGGGAGTTCAGCAGGTATATATTTTTAACCAAAAGCAAACCGCGGACAATAAAGTTATTGATAATCAAAAATAGCATTTTTTTATTTTTATTGTTTTGCGTTAGCGCTTTATATTTTACAGAAAATACAAAACAAAAAACCTCGGCAGCCGCGCCGAGATTTTTTTATTTCCGTAGTCCCTAGGGGAATCGAACCCCTATTTTCAGGATGAAAACCTGATGTCCTAACCACTAGACGAAGGGACCTTATTATTGCCTCCTTGATAAAGGGGCGGGGGGATTATTGATTGGTTATTAATTTTAAATAAGGAATTGCCTTTGATAAATAAAATTAAACAAAAAAGCCCTTTCGGAGGACTAAAAAAATTATAAGGCATTTTTTGTAAAATGTCAATATAACACATAGCCGGCCTTTATTTATCTTGTGCTCGCAGATGGACTTGAACCATCGACCCCCACGTTATAAGCGTGGTGCTCTAACCACTGAGCTATGCGAGCGGATTGGTGGTTGTGTGGGCGATACTGGATTTGAACCGGTGACCTCCACGATGTCAACGTGGCGCTCTAACCAACTGAGCTAACCGCCCTAAAAACAAAAAAAGGACTTAATCCTTCGGTTGTTTAAAATTTACCACTAAAGCCGTTTTTTTTCAAGCCCTTTTATAGGACTGCCGTCAAACTGTCTATATCGGCAGCTTGCTTAATTTATTTTTTATCATTTCAATAACTTCTTTTTCCAGCTCTTCCGTCGGCTTCTCGGCTTTTATCACGGCCATTTTTTTTGTCCCTTCCGGATTTAATTCTTTAATTAAGCCGAGAGAGTCAATGTTTTTAATTGAGTAAATAATCGCTTTCGCGTATTTTTTTCCGTTAATTTTAAGCGTATAAAACAAAACAATAATTTTGACTTCAGGCATATTGATTATGAGCTCGTCAATCACTTCGTCCAGATCTTTTTCGCCGGTTTCGGTTTTGGCAAAATCATCTTCTTTAAGAGTTGACCAAACTAATTTATTCCCCATAGCTCCGGATAGCCGCGCTAAGACTCTCCCCCAAAGCTTTAACACATTAAGAGGCCTGGAACGATAAAGTTGGTTTACAATTTTTTCCCTGTCCGCTCCCATGGAGACGAGTTGGGCGGCGGTTGATAATGCCGCCGGAGTCACATTCGGGGTTTTAAAGCTGCGTGTTTTTGAAATCATTCCGGCTAAAAGGCAGGTGGCGATATTCTCGTCAATAAACGCGCGGGAATAATTATTAAAAAGAGAAAATAGAATTTCAGAAGTGGAAACGGCGGTTAAATCTATTTTATTGATTTGCCCGAATTCTTCATTTGATCCGTGATGGTCAATATTAATAATCGGAGTATTATAAAAAAATTCCGTATCGTTGTCATAAATTTTTCCCAAAAATTCCAAATCAGGCGTGTCAATTACGATTATTAAATCATATTTAAAATCGCCAGAGCGGGTGGAAATATCACCTTCGTTAAAAAAACCGTCCTTGGGAGATATAATAAAATTTAATGTATTATCTTCCACTTTATATTTT
>QIIF01000083.1 GCA_003231075.1 Candidatus Falkowiibacteriota bacterium
CAAAATTAAAAATTAAAAATTTCCCCCATGCCTTCTTTAAAACAAACCATAAATAAATTACTTAGTCCGCGCGCCAATGAACACGAGCCGGATAAAAATCTCATCTTTATAGTGGGAATTATTGTGGTTTTCGGGCTTATAATGCTTACTAGCGCCACTAACGCGATTGCTTACGCCAAGCATCAAGACAGCTATTATTTTATTAAGCATCAATTATTCGGGGTAGTGTTCGGCATAGCCGCTTTTTGGTTTTTTTCGCGAGTTGATTATCATCGGTGGAAGAAATACGCGGTTTGGTTTTTATTCTTTTCAATTTTTTTGTTGCTTTTGGTTTTTATTCCGGGTATTAGCGCCACTTACGGTAAGGCGCGCAGCTGGATAAATGTTTTTGGCTTTTCACTTCAGCCCTCTGAATTCGTAAAAATTTCATTCCTTCTTTATTTAGCGGCATGGCTCGAAAGTCGGGAAAAAAAATTAAGCGATATCGCGCAAGGAATAGGGCCGTTTGTCGTTGTTTTGGGAATAATCGGTTTTTTAATGATAATGCAGCCGGATATGGGAACTTTATCCATTATTACCGCCACATCTTTGATTGTTTATTTTGTGGGCGGAGGTAAAATCAGGCATATTTTAGCCATAGTTTTAGTCGGCATAATCGGACTGGCGTCATTGGTCGCGGTTAGTTCGTATCAGACTGACAGGTTTAAGTGTTTTTTAGATCCAAGCTTTAGCGCGCGTGATACTTGCTATCAAGTGAATCAATCATTGATAGCGGTCGGCGCGGGCGGAATATTCGGACGGGGGCTAGGCGCCAGCCGGCAAAAATATATGTATTTGCCGGAAGTGCAAGGGGACGCTATATTTTCCATCATCGGCGAAGAAACCGGCTTGATTTTTAGCTCGTTGCTGGTATTATTGTTTATATATCTGTTTTATCGCGGATATTTAATATCAAAATACGCGCCTGATAATTTCGGCAGAATTTTGGCAATCGGCATTGTCACCTGGCTGGTTATGCAAGCGATGATAAACATCGGCGGAATGATAAATTTAATTCCTATGACGGGAGTCCCTCTGCCGTTCGTCAGCTACGGCGGCTCGGCTATGCTCGCGGCCTTGGCGGCGATTGGGATATTGGTTAATATCAGCAAGCAAACACGGGCTTAATAGCCCCCTTGATAAAGGGGGTTGGGGGATTTTTTAAATTTGTTTAAATCAATGCAGAATAAAAATAAAGTCAAGAGAATTTTATTAACCGGAGGCGGGACCGGCGGGGCGGTTTCGCCGCTTTTGGCGATTGCGCGGGAGCTGAAAAAATCCCCTAACCCCCTTTATCAAGGGGGCTATAGTTTTCTGTGGATTGGCACAAAAAAGGGGCCGGAAAAAGAGATGGTCGCCCCGGAATTAAGTTCCGAAGCTTCGGAACTTAGTTCCATTCGGTTTAAGCCAATTTATAGCGGCAAGTTGCGGCGGTATTTTTCTTGGCGCAATTTTATTGATCCTTTTTTGATTTTAATCGGTTTTTTCCAATCTTTTTTTATTATTTTAAAATGGAGGCCGGACATAGTGATTAGCGCCGGCAGTTTTGTGAGCGTTCCCGTGGTTTGGGCGGCATGGGTTTTGCGCGCGCCGGTTTTAATCCACCAGCAGGACGCGCGCCCGGGGCTGGCCAATAAACTGATGGCGCCATTTGCTAAAGTTGTTACCGCGGCATTTGAAGAGTCTTTAAAGCATTACGGCAAGAAGGCGGTTTGGACGGGCAATCCGGTTAGGCGTGAATTGGCGGATGGCGGCAAAAAAGCCCCCTTGATAAAGGGGCTTGTCCTCCGTAGCTTTAGCGAAGGGGGAGTTGGGGGATTATCAGATAATTTGCCCACTGTTTTAATTATCGGCGGAGGAACCGGCGCGACGGCGATTAACAAATTAGTTTGGGACGACTTAAATAATTTAACTAAATTTTGCCAAGTAATTCATATTACAGGAAAGAAAAAAAATATTCAAAATTCCATCCGCCAGCTGGCGGACCAAATTCAAAATTCAAATTATCAATCCTTTAAATTCTTAAACGCTGACCAGGTGGCGGAAGCATACGCGGCCGCCGATACCGTAGTATCCCGCGCCGGCATGGGCGTATTAACCGAATTATCATATTTGGGCAAGCCCGCTATTTTAATTCCGATGCCGGATTCGCATCAGGAGGATAATGCCAAGATTTTTAAAGATAAAGACGCGGCGATTGTTTTAAATCAAAAAGAATTAACTCCCGAGGCGTTAACTGAAAATATAAAAAAGTTATTGGACGATGAGGCATTACGCGGCAAGTTCAGTGATAATATTAAAAAAGTGATAAAAAGGGGAGCGAACAAAGAAATTATTAAAATTATTAAAAGTATTTTATGGAACTGAATAAAATAAATAAAATATATATGATAGGGATAAAAGGCGTGGGCATGACTATGTTGGCGCAGTTTTTTGCCGGAAACGGAGTGGAAGTTATCGGTTCCGATATAGGGGAAAAGTTTATGACTGACGAGGTTTTAAAGAAAAATAAGATTAAAGTTATTGAGAGGTTTGACGCGAAAAATATTCCTCGCGGCGCTGATTTGATAATTTATTCCAGCGCGTATAATCCGGAAAATAATGTTGAAGTAGGGGCAATTCATGAATTGCCCCTACGGGGAAAAATAAAGGTTTTAACTTACGCGCAGGCATTGGGCAATGTATTCAATCAGAAATACGGTATTGCCGTTGTCGGTTCGCACGGCAAGACCACAACAACCGCTTGGCTGGGATTTGTTATGCGGGAAGCGGGGATAAATCCGAATGTTATGGCGGGGGCGAGCGTTCCGCAGTTTGGCGGGGCGGCTTTAACCAGCCAGTCGGATTATTTGATAATTGAAGCGGATGAATACCAAAATAAATTTACGAATCTTAATCCAAAAGGAGTGGTTTTAAATAATATTGATTACGACCATCCTGATTTTTTTAAGAATGAAAAGGAATATATGGATGTGTTTATTGAATTTATTAAAAAAATCCCAAAGAAAGGATTTTTGACGGCGAATTTTGACGACCCGATAATCCGTAAAATCGCGCGGGTAAATTGCGCGGGCAAAGTTATAACTTACGCGATAAACGAAGCGGCCGATTATGTCGCTTATGATATAAAATATCATAATGGAAAGCAATTTTTTAAAGTTAAATTTGGCGTAGACATGGAGCTAAGTTCCGAAGCTTCGGAACTTAGCTCCGAGGAGTGTGATTTAGGAGATTTCAGCATCCAGCTAATCGGTAAGCATAATATATCCAATGCTTTAGCCGTAATCGCTTCTTGCATTGAACTGGGGGTTGAACTTGTTGATATTAGAAAATATTTATCCGAATTTACCGGTACGGCGCGGCGTATGGAAGTAATGGGGGAGTTTAAGGGCGCGGTTATTATTGACGATTACGCGCATCATCCGACTGAAGTGAAAGCCACACTCGCCGGCGCGCGAGAGATTTTTGGGGATAAAAAAATTAAGGTCGTGTTTCATCCGCATACCTTTACCCGCACTAAAGCATTGCTTGACGATTTTGCCAAAAGTTTCGGCGATGCGGATGAAGTGATTGTTTTGGATATTTACGGTTCGGCGCGCGAGGAGCATGGGGGAGTAAGCAGCGCGGACTTAGTCCAAAAGCTAAAAGCTAAAAGCTACAAGCTACAAGCTAAATATATTCCTTCCCTAAAGCAATGCGAGGAGTATTTGAGGGAGAATGTGGAGAAAGGGGATGTGGTTATTTTAATGGGCGCGGGGGATGTTTTTAGAATAGGAGAATGGCTGCTGAAAACACAGCTAATGTAACATTTTGGCTAATTTTGCGTATTATAATATGTAGGGGCGAATGGCATTCGCCCTATTATTATGCGGTGGACTTAATATAAAAATGAAAAAAGAA
>QIIF01000007.1 GCA_003231075.1 Candidatus Falkowiibacteriota bacterium
TGTGAATGTAAGACCAAAGCAGGGGTTTTATATCGCAAAAATTATTTATAACGGAAAATTATACGAAGTTCATATAAACAATAAAGGTCGGGTTACCAAAGAAGAAGTGGCAAATGATGAATTAAATTGGTCATTATGGCAAAATGATAATGACGATAAATAGAAAATTCGCTGCCAAAAAAAAGAAACTTCGGTCGTGATCGGTGTTCGGCGACAAACTCATTATTATTGATAATAATTCAAAATGTAAAGCGGACGAACCGTTGTAGCGCGTTCCGTCCGCTTAGCGCAGAACAATAATAAACGCCGTTCGTTTCTATAGCGGCAGTTATGCATATTTAATCTTTTTATAAAAGTTTTCGCGATTATTTCGCATTTTTTCCGGCGCAAATTTTTTTGCAAATCCACGCGAAAAATACTCCGGCGAACCATCCGTAAACAAATGCTTCAATAATACCGGCGATATACCCTAAAACGGTAAAACTAAACCCGGGAAACGCTATTCGAAGAAAATTAAAATGCAATTCTTTGAGCTCGGGCGCCGGCAAAAAAACTCCCCAAACGGAACAAGCCAAAAAAAATACGACTGAAATAATACCAAGAGCGTATCCTGTTTTTTTAATATTCAAGTTATTCATAAAATAATTTTTATTTTTTTATTATCACTTTTATTCGACCTTTATTGCCGCCGAATTAATCGGCTTTATGCTAAATTTTTAACATCACCCCTATATTGCGTATTATACCCCCTGGGGGTATTACTGTCAATCCCTTCGCTAAAAATTATTACCAAACTTTACCGCGGCACACGGCTATCCTTGACAATAAATACTCCCAGGGAGTATAATAAACATATGAAACAAAATATCAAAAAAAAGACCATACGCAGGTTAAAAATATTGGAAGGGCAAATCCGCGGTCTTCAGCATATGGTGGAAAAAGAAGAATATTGCGTTAACATTCTACAGCAATCATCGGCGGCAAAACAGGCCTTATCAAGCATTGAAGATCTGATTTTGGAAAATCATCTTTCCACGCATGTAATCAGCCAAATTAACAGTGGTAAAGAAGCAAAATCAACAAAAGAAATTTTGGAAATTTATAAACTATCAAAAAAAAAATAATAATGAATTAATCATCTGAATTTTTAACAAAATGGAACAACAAACCGGCAACAATCAAGTGAACGCGAACGACAAAATAAAAAAACTGCTGGTTTTAGTCGCCTTTTTCTTATTTTCAATTTTATTAGTTGGAATTTTCTATTTATTCACCACGACGGGACAAACGGCGAATATCGCTTTTGCTTATGTAGTCGGACTTTCAATGATTGTTTTGCCCTGCACATTGCCCCTGGCGTTTGTGATAGTGCCAATGGCTATGGGCAAAAATCCGAAAAAAGGATTTTTAATGTCTGTCTTTTTCGGTCTTGGGCTGGCTCTTATGCTCTCCATCTACGGTCTTTTTGTCGCGTTTATCGGGAAAAGCATCGGTTTAGATAAAACAATCGGCGAAGCCGGAATAGTAAGCAAAATATTGTTTATGGTCGGGGGTTTGGCGGCGTTTACTTTCGGGCTTTCGGAATTAAACCTTATTAAATTTAAGATGTTTTCTTTTGGCGGCGCCATCCCCCAATCAATCCAAAATCAAAGCGATTATTTAAAATCATTTTTTCTCGGACTTTTCCTCGGCAATGCCGGCGTTGGCTGCCCCAACCCGTTGTTCTATGTTTTATTGGGAGACATCGCCGTAGCCGGAAGCGTTACGCATGGCTGGTGGCTCGGATTTATCCACGGAGTTGGCAGAGCCACTCCTTTAATATTTTTAGCGATTCTCGGCATATTAGGCGTTAACGCCGTGGGCAATATCGCTAAAAAGGCGGTAGTGATAAAAAAATGGACGGGAATTTCCCTTATCTTGCTCGGCGCTTTTATATTTATCACCGGAACATCGCATCAATGGTATGAAAGTACCGGCATTCATAATGAATGGAACCAAATAGTCCAAACAGTCGCGGGAAATAAAATTACGGAAAAAGGAGCGTCCTCGGAAAAAACCGTTAACACGGGCAAAACCGGAACAGTTAAGAATATTGCTGAAGAAAAAAAACAAGAACACGAGGACAACCGTGATTTTATTCCCGCCCCATGGTCATGGATTGTTCTCTTGTTTATGATTATTATTCCGCTTGGCTTATACAAATTTAGAAACAAAAATAAAAAAATAATAACCAACAAAGACGATTAATTTACTAATTTATTTGAATTGTGTAAAAATTGGTTTTTGCCCACAGTTAAAACACTGACGCTGTTTTACTGCCAAAATCATTTTTATACATTTTCTCAAATCAAAAATATGCTTAATTTATTTAAGAAAAAAGAGCAAAAAGATCCTGTTTGCGGAATGGCCGCTGATGAAAAATTCATTTCAAAATACGGCGAAAAATTCTGCTCGGAGAACTGCGTAAAAAAATACGAAGAACAAAACCAAATTGCCGGCGAAGAACATTCTAAAAAAAGCAGCGGCTGCTGCGGTTAATTATTTACGGGATTATTGCCATTTCTAATTATGAGTAATTTTTCCACTTCTTGCTAAAGCATTTAGCTAAATCATGTTAAACACAAATATATGAATTATGGATATAAAAAACAAATCAATGTTTCGTTCTCTGAAGCGGTAAAAAAAATCAGAGAAGAACTATCCCGAGAGGGGTTCGGCGTTCTTACTGAAATTGATGTTAAATCCATTCTTAAGAAAAAACTGAATGTGGATTATAGCAACTATCTTATTCTCGGAGCGTGCAATCCGCCTTTTGCCTATAAGGCTCTGCAGGCGGAAAAAGATATCGGGCTTTTACTGCCTTGCAATGTGATTATTTATGAAAGCTCCGGTAAAACATTTATCTCCGCCATTCTTCCGTCGGTTGCCATGGGAATGGTTGACAATAAACCTTTAGCCGAAATTGCGGCGGCCATAGAGCAGAAGCTTAAAAAGATTATTGACGCGGCGGCTAAATAAAATTTTGCCGAGAAAACAATACAAACATTATTAACGCTAATTAATTAACAATAAAACAATATGACTAAAATTAAATTCTTAACAATGCCGGGCTGCCATACCTGCGAAACCGTAAAACAAATTCTTGATGAAGTGATGGCGGATTTTAAAGATAAAGCAGTAGTAGTAACAATAGATATGACAACCCCCGAAGGACAAAAATTAGTGCAGAAATACGGTATTATGGCATCGCCGGGAGTAATAATCAACGATGAGTTATTTTCAACCGGCGGTGTTGACCGCGATAAACTAATTGACAAATTAAAATCTCTTTAACTAACTTGTTAATATATTTGAATTATAAACATATGGGTTGTTGCGGATCGGAACCAAAAAAACAAAATAATAATAACAATAATCAAGACAATGATGATGATGATATTGTTGAAAAAGACGGTCTCGGAGACACAAAAAATCTCATACTTTGGGGCGTACTTATTATAATAATAGCCGGTTTTTTAATTTGGTTGAATTAAAATTCTTTAAAAAACAAGAAGATGGAAAATATCTTCTTGTTTTTTTTTAATTTTACTAAAAATCCGCTGCCTTGACAGTATTAATCGTATGCGATACATTAGTGTATTACCAATACAAATCATATAAATCTATTTTAATTATAGATTGGCAAATTTACAGACTATGCTTACGCAAGAACAACAACTTTTTGAACAAATTAAAAAAGCAAAAAACATTTTAATCACTTTCAGAAAAACATGGAATGGGGATTCTGTCGCCTCTGCTTTGGCTATGTGTTTATTTTTAAAAAAATTAGACAAACAGGTTGATGTCGCGGCGGAAAAATTTGGACAAAGCAATCTTTATTCATTTCTGCCGGCTTACGAAAAAATTAAAAACTCGGTGGACA
>QIIF01000120.1 GCA_003231075.1 Candidatus Falkowiibacteriota bacterium
AACTTACTTTAATTTAACAAAACTTTTAAAATAAGTCAAGGGAATTCCTACACACCGCCGCGGATATTGGGGCTGGGGAATTAATTGCCCCCTTGATAAAGGGGGTTGGGAGGATTTTAATTTTTAATTTGATAATTTTTTATTTGCGAATTTCAATACATCCGTGATACAATTAAGGTGTAAAAAAATTAACATTTATATGGGTGAAAAAGAAATAAAATATTTTGGGATTATATTTTGGGCGCATTTGATATTAGTTTTATTTGGTTATTTATCTCCTTTTTTATTTAATTGGGAAATAATTGCTGTAGCAATAATATTTTTATTTGTTCAGTATAGTTTAGCGGGTGGCTGTATATTAAATAAAGTTCAATTTGGTAATACTAAAGATGTAGTTTTTTTATATCCTTACTTAAAAATGTTAGGACTAAATTTAGATGCTTATAAATTTAAAATTTTCATAAGGTATTGTTTGCCTTTTATTTTACTTTTAATTGCAATAATTTGGCAAATTTTATTGAATAAAACACCGTTATTATTTTAAGTCTGATTCTTTGGAACCGGCAGAATCCTCGCGGAGAGATTATGCCGGTTAGCGCGCTTAATATGATTTATTAAATAATCCATATTGCCGGATAAAACCGGCAGAATCCTCGCGGAGAGATTCTGCCGCGGCGGAATATTTCTGCCGCGGCGGAATATTTTTAACCAAAATTAACCAAAATAAAAAATATCAAAAAACCCCGACAATTAACGAAAATAAAAATATTAATAACGGCCAAATTAAGCTGAAGAATCCGAACATTAATAAAAATATTATGATAAAAAATCCGTATGGCTCTATTTTATGCATTTTTATCTGCCAATTATACGGCAAAAACGCCATTAACACTTTTGAGCCGTCAAGCGGAGGAATGGGTACTAAATTAAAAATCATTAAAAGCAAATTTATAAAGCAAAAAATAACAGCCAATACAAAAACGCTGGTAATAAACGAACCATGCATCTGCGCCAGCAAATAATCATTATTCCCCCGCAAGAAACCGACAACCAGCGTTTGCTTTAAGCCGGCGGCTATCGGCGTTAAGCGCGCCACTATGCCGAAAATCACGGCGATAATCAAATTAGCCGCCGGACCCCCGATTGCCACCTTTAAATCGCCGTATTTAGGATCGCGCAAATTATACGGATTATACGGCACCGGCTTCGCCCAGCCGAGGATAAAACCTGTGCCGGAAAAAGCCAATAAAAGCGGTAAAATTATTGAACCGACCGGATCAAGATGGTTTATCGGATTTAAAGTAAGCCGGCCGGCATTCTTGGCCGTATCGTCGCCCAGCTTATGGGCAACCCAGCCGTGCGCGTATTCATGAAATACCGCCGATATTATTAATATAGCGATCGTCAATATGATTATAGGCATAATTTATAACCCCGCGAATATTGGGGGTTGGAGAATTTTATTAAAATGACTTTCTAATAACGAATAATTTTCTAAATCTTATTATAATTCTTATCATATCTTATCATATCTTGCATAATTTATCAAAATATGATAAATTAAATTTGTTATACTAAAATTAAAAAATTAGCTTTCAAATTATGGATATCAAATAATTAATAATTGAAAATTGTTTGAAAATTGATAATTGAAAATTGATAATTGAAATAATATGGCTAAACAATGTGATTTATGCGGACGCGGCTCCACCAAGGACGCGAGCCGTTCCCACTCTAATATTAAAACCATCAAACGGCAATACATTAATCTGCAAAGCAAAAAAATTGACGGAAAAAAAACAAAAGTCTGCACCAAATGCTTAAAGACAATGGTAAAGACAAAATAGAGATCCAATCTCTAAAATTTAAAAATCGCCTCCGAGGGGCGATTTTTAAATTTTTACGGGGCTGCCGCCAAACCCTTTATAACGCCTTGAGCAACACGAAAACAACCGCTAAAACGGTAAAATTAATAGCAAACACTTTTATAAAACTTGTTCCTATCTTATTAGGATCTATAAACATAACTAAAATCTACAAATAATCCTTATTATTCTTTCGGCTTTGCCCCCACAATCTTCTCAAATTCCTCTTTTTCTAAAGTCTCTTGTTTCATTAAAACCTTAACAACTTTTTCCAAAACATCTCTCTCTTTGCTGACAATGCCTTTGGCTTGGTGAACGGCGTTCTCAATAAAATTATTGATTTCTTTATCAATTTGTTCGGCGACCTTTTCGCTATAATCCCTTTGCTCGTGGATTTCACGGCCAAGGAATATCATTTCCTCCTTTTCGCCGTAAGTGCGGGGACCAAGGGTTTCCGACATGCCGAAGTCGGTGATGAGGCGGCGCGCCAATTTCGTGGCGCGGCGCAAATCGGAAGTGGCGCCGGTGGTAATATCTCCGAATATTTCTTTTTCGGTCACATATCCGGCAAGCAGCACCGCTATTTCTTCAGTGAATTCCACCTTGGTGTGCATATGTTTGTCTCCGATCGGCAATTTTAAAGTATAGCCGCCGGCGCGCCCGCGGGCGATAATGGAAATTTTATGCACCGGATCGGTATTGGGCAGAAAATGGGCGACGACAGCATGGCCGGCTTCGTGGTAAGCGGTAATTTTTTTCTCTTTTTCGGTCAATACTCTGCTTCTTCTCTCCGGACCGAGCATTACTTTTTCAATACTCTCCAAAAGCTCATCCATTTCAATGATTTTTTTATTGCGCCTGGCAGCCAATATCGCGGCTTCATTAAGCAAATTCGCCAAATCAGCTCCGCTAAACCCCGGAGTGCGCTCGGCCACGCGGCGCAAACTGACCTCTTTGGCCAACGGTTTTTTCTTGGCATGCACTTTAAGAATGGCCTCTCTGTCCGCTATATCCGGCTCATCCAAAACTATCTGGCGGTCAAAACGCCCGGGGCGAAGCAAGGCGGGATCTAAAACATCGGGACGATTGGTGGCGGCCAGCACTATTACATTAACACTCGGATCAAAACCGTCCATTTCCACTAAAATTTGATTGAGAGTTTGCTCCCGCTCATCATGCGAACCGCCCAAACCGGATCCGCGCCTCCTGCCCACCGCGTCAATCTCGTCAATAAAAACAATGCAAGGAGCGGCTTTTTTCGCCTGCTTGAATAAATCCCGAACGCGGGACGCGCCCACGCCAACGAACATTTCCACAAATTCAGAACCGGAAATATGAAAAAACGGCACATTCGCCTCGCCGGCAACCGCGCGCGCCAATAATGTTTTACCCGTTCCCGGACTGCCCAAAAGCAAAGCTCCGCGCGGAATGCGGGCGCCTAATTCCAAAAATTTCTTGGGATGCTTTAAAAACTCCACCACTTCTTTCAATTCCTCTTTAGCTTCTTTCGCTCCGGCGACATCCTTGAAAGATATTTTTTCTTTTTCGTCTTTTCCGAATTGTTTGACTTGCGACTGCCCGAACATCATCGCCTTGCTGTTGGCGCCCTGGACCGAACGCATCATAAAATATATAAAAACGCCTATCAATAAAAACGGAATTAAAAACGGTAAAATATTAGCCAGCCAAAAATTCAACCCTTCGCCCTCTTTTACTTCTATATTAATTGCGGACATTTTATCAGCTCCCACGCCGAAATTCTTAAGCATCTCGGAAAGCGATTCACCTGTTTCCTTTTTGACTATTTCTTTTGTGCCGTCTTTTAAGCTAACTGTTAATTTACTGCCTTCCACCACAATACCGGCGACTTTTTCGTTGTTAATTTGGCTGATTAACACTTCCGTGCCGACTCTTTCCGATTTTTTACCTGCATTGCCAAAATAGCTGAAAACAACGGCAATAGTGAAAAAAATGATAAAAAATATTAATAAATTCTTGATTAAATTCTTCATACTTTATATTCTACGAATTACAAATATATTATT
>QIIF01000096.1 GCA_003231075.1 Candidatus Falkowiibacteriota bacterium
AAATTTTTATGTTAAATTTAGAAGAAGAACAAAATATATTCAGCCAAGGATATGATGTAATCGGCGCGATAGACGAAGCCGGACGCGGGCCTTTGGCGGGGCCGGTGGTGGCCGCCTGCGTGTTAATGCGCGGAGAATTTATAAATTCTGTAGGGGCAATTCATGAATTGCCCCTACAGATAATCAACGATTCAAAAAAATTAACGGCGAAGAAGCGGGAAGAGGCGTTTAATATTATTAAGGATAATTTTGAATTCGGTATCGGAATGTGCGGCCATGACACGATTGACCGGATAAATATATTGCAGGCCTCTTTTTTGGCGATGAAAAAAGCGATTGGCGCGATTAAGCAAAAACCGGATTTTATAATATTGGACGGCAAATTCCCGATTCCAAAGGTTAACAATAATGTTAACTATTGTGCATCCCCCGATCCCCGGCGGCTCCATGTTGCGGCATAAAGCCAGAATGCAAGCCGTGGATAATGATAAAAATTTGTATTTTACCAACCATCTGCAAATTGGCCCCGCGCAAAGCATGGAGCTACAAATGCATAAAAAATAATTTAACATAGAGACGCATTGCAACGCGTCGCTACGGGCGGGTTAAAATAAATATCTTGCGTAAATGAAACGATTGGTTTTCTGCCAATCGTTTTTTAACGCCGACAACCCCTTATGCAAAGCAAGCGGCCGTAACGGCATTCTCCCGATATCTTGACGGCCGTGAATTTATATGATACAATAAAGTTAACAATAATGTTAACTACTATACATCTATATTTTTATGACTGAAGACCAGCTGAATGTTTATATCAAAGAACTTGGGATTTCCCGCGATCAAATTTTGCGCGAAGAAGCGGAAATGGACTTTTTGCGCGCTTTAAGCGCGGACAAATTGAGCGCCAAAGTTATTTTTTACGGCGGGACCGCCTTGCGTTTAGTTTACGGTTCGCCGAGATTTTCCGAAGACATTGATTTGATAACCCGCGAAAAAATTACTTTTGCCGAATTCAAAAAATTTATTAAAAAAACCGCCGGAGACCGCGCGAATTGGACAGTCGCCGACATTAAAGACAAACGGCAAACAATTTTTGCTTTGCTTTTAATCAAGGACGAAAAATTAAAGCATCCGTTTTCGCTGAAAATTGAAATTCACAAGCCGGACAAAAAAGTAAAGTTAGAAACAAGCTTATCGCTAATAAAAAGCCCCGTGAGCATTGCCGAACCCCTACTTCTTTCTCCAACGCTTTTGGAACTGAAAAAACTAAAAGAAGCCGCGCTTTTGGGAAGGAAAAAAGCGCGCGATATTTTTGACTTATGGTATATTGCCCGGAATCTCCGCGAAAATTTTATTCTTCCGGGAAAGATTCCGCATTACTCAAAAAGAGAATTTAAAAACGAACTGCAAGTTTTTTTGCCGAAAAAATATTATCCGGTAATTGACGATTTATATGAAAAAATTAATCCAAAAAATAAATAATATCCCCAAACCGTATTTTTCATTTTCCGACATTAGAAAAATCGCCGGCATGGAAGACGCCAGCTTAAAAGTTTCTTTAAACCGAATAGTAAAACGAGGCGAACTAACAAGATTATCAAAAGGAATATACGCGGTTGACGCCTTTAAAATTGATTGGGAGCAATTCGCCGGAGAAACCTACTCTCCAAGCTATATATCTTTTGAGTCGGCATTGGCGCGATATAATATTTTGAGCCAGCAACCGGCAAGTATTATTCTGGCGACAACAAGAAGGGGAAAGATAATGGAGCTAAAAGAAAAAACTATAATTTACCGCCATATCATGCCGCGGTTATTTTGGGGATACGAGCGGGAAGAAAACCGCTTAATCGCCGAACCGGAAAAGGCGTTTTTAGACCTGGCTTATTTATCCTTAAACGGCTATGCCAAATTTGATCCGGAAGAAATGAATTTTAATTTTTTAAATAAGAAAAAAACAAAAATTTACCTTAAAAAGTTTAACTCAACCCGGCTTAACCGGCTGATGGAAAAAATAGATATAAAATAAAATATTTTACGAAAAAAAGAAGGCAGAAGTTTGCAACTTCTGCCTTTTTGAGTGTTTTTTTATCACCTCTTTTTTGATTTAATCTTATTTATTTTTTTCATACCAATCTTCGTCCAGGGACCCTTTTACGATCCCATATTTTGAGTCCATTGTTGCCTCCCCAATTTTACCAAACCCTAAATTGAGGAGTTTTGCGATTTCCACCTCATCTAAAATTGTGATATTACAGACACTAAAGGGAAAAGACATCTCTCTAATCCCCCCTATCTTTAAATGAATCCTTTCGGCGTTTATAGGATCATTTGGGTATAAATTAAAGGCGTTGTCCATTTGCATGAACTGACCGAAAAATATTTCGCCTTCATACTCGATCTTCAGTATGCCATTTGAGATGTTCCTATGAACATCCAATATCTCCCATAAATCTTCTACGCTTATTTCTCTCTTTTTTTTATTTTCTACCAAATTACCTTTTGTTTCAAATAAACTTTCCATTTCAACCTCATGTATTCCTGCCTTTTTATATTTCATCAAAGATGAATTAATATAAAATAAGGACTTATGGTAATATACTTTAATATTTACTTTTGAGGTGATATTTGGCTTTTCTTTTGGCAAAAAAAGCTTTGTAAAGAACTATTATTAAGATACCTCCTTTTTATCTCAATATTGCACTATAACATAGATGTAAAATAATGTCAATAGTTTTGTTATAATAATTTAGTAGTATTTCTATTTTATGTAATATTAGCTAATTTTATGTATTAAAGTATTGACAATTTTATCGTCATTTGATAGAATAATAATATAATTAAAATCCCCCAACCTCCTTTATCCCTAGCACGAGCTTCGCTCTGCGGGGCAGGCAAGGGGGGGGCAATCATCCTCCCTAATATCCGCGGGGGCAATTAATAAATATGCGATTAGAAAATGAGTTAAAACAAATCGGATTAAACGAAAAAGAAGCTAAGGTTTATTTGGCGGCTTTGGAATTGGGCCCCACGAATATTCAAAATTTAACCAAAAAATCAAACATAAAAAGAAGCACCGTGTATGAAATGATAAAAAATTTAAAAGAACTGGGATTAATGTCTGAAACCACGAAAGGCAAAAGAAAATTAATTGTCGCGTCAGAGCCGGAAAATTTAAAGCGAAGCTTAAAAGAAAAAGAAAGATTACTAACCGAGATAATGCCGGAATTAAAATCAATCAGCAATGTCGGTTTTGTAAAGCCGAAAATTACTTTTTACGAAGGCAAAGAGGGATTGAGGGAAATTTATTGGGACGCGCTGAATATTAAAAATAAAATGGCGTATTGGGTGTCGCCGATTAAATCCGTTATGGAAACGGTTGGAGAGGATTTTTTAAATAAATATATTGAGGCAAAGGCCAAAAAAGGAATTTGGATTAAATCAATTCATATTACATCGGAAAAAGTTGAGGCATACAAATATTTATCGTCGGAAACCTACGAGAAGACTTTAAGAAAGGTGCGATTTACGCCCAAGGAAATTGACATAAAAAACACGATAGCGATTTATGACAACAAAGTCGCGGTAATCAGCTCCAGAAAAGAAGGATTTGGATTTGTGGTTGAAAGCGAGGATTACGCCAGATCAATGAAAGCGTTTTATGACCTGCTTTGGAGTATCAGCAAGCCGTATGAAGAAATGGGGTTTGATAATTTTGATAAAAAACCGTAAAGACGCGCCGCTATGCGTCTTTGCCGCGGTCGCGGGATAAAAAAGACGCATGCAATGCGTCTCTATGAAAATTTTTATGTTAAATTTAGAAGAAGAACAAAATATATTCAGCCAAGGATATGATGTAATCGGCGCGATAGACGAAGCCGGACGCGGGCC
>QIIF01000143.1 GCA_003231075.1 Candidatus Falkowiibacteriota bacterium
TTTGAAAAAATATATATATAAAGATGAAGTAAAAATATATGGAAAAAAATTATAAAATTTTTTTAGAGCATATATTGGAAAGCATTGAAACTATAGAAAAATATGTTGGTGGCATGAAGAGGAGCGATTTTTATAATTCAGGTCCGATTATTGACGCTGTAGTCAAAAGAATTGAAATAGTGGGAGAGGCAACTAATAATATTCCTTCGGATTTTCGGGATAAACATATTCATATACCGTGGCAAAGCGCTATTGATATGAGAAATTTTTTAATTCATGAATATTTTGGCATTGACAAAAAACAAGTTTGGGATACGATAAAAAAAGATTTACCCGGTTTTAAAAAAGAAATAGAATTATTATTAAAATAAAATTAAAACAATAGCTCGTTCGTTAGGCGGGTTATTTATGCTTATATATGACTCAAAAAGCTTACCTCGCAATTTTAAAAACAGGGGTTTATTTGTCTTTTTTGTCAGTCTTTTTGGTTAGTTCAAAATTGCTTTTTCCTTTTATCACCACGAAGCAGCTTTATTTTAATATTTTAATTGAGGTTTTATTTGTGTTTTGGGCGGCGTTTATTATTAAATTTCCCGCGTATAGGCCAAAGAAATCGTGGATTTCAATCGGACTAATCGTTTATTTTTCGGCTATTTTAATTTCTTCTTTTTTTAGCGTAGATTTTAATTTAAGTTTTTGGGGGGATATTGAAAGAATGCTGGGATTTTTCCATATTTTTCATTTTTTGGTTTTTTATTTTATTGTTATCACGGTAATGCGGACATGGAACGATTGGCGCAATTTGATGATAGTGTCGGTGGCCGCGGCTTTTCTCGTGAGCTTATACAGCTTTAAAATAACATTCAGCACGATAGGCAATTCCGCTTATGTGGGAGGTTATTTGATTTTTAATATTTATTTCGCTTTATTTTTATTTTTTAAGGAAAAAAATCCGCTGGCGCGAGTGGCGTATATCGCCGCCGCGCTCGTTATGCTGGTGTCTTTGAAAGATACCGATGTCGCCGGCGCTTATGTGGGGCTGGGAGCGAGTATTTTTTTAGCTCTTTTGCTTTACGGCGTTTTAAATAAAAATAAAAAAGCGAAAATGATTTCATGGGGAGCGCTGGTTATTTTAATTATTTTGGTATCATCCGTTTTTATTGACAGCAGTGGCTCTTTTGTGCAAAATAATAAACTTTTACGGTTAATAACCGGAGAAATTTCCTTAAGTAAAAATACTTTTCAGACCAGATTGATTTCCTGGCGGGCTGCCTGGCTGGGTTTCGGCTCGCATCCTGTTTTAGGAACCGGCTACGGCAATTATGCCATTACATTTGATAAATATTTTGATCCTAAGTTTTATAATTACACCCGTTCGGAAACTTACTTTGACAGAGCGCATAATAATTTAATTGATATCGCTTCAACCACCGGCATAGTCGGCTTATTAACATATTTATCAATTTTCGCGGCAATCGGATATTATTTAATCAGAGGATATAGGGAGAAAAAGATTTCTTTAATGGAATTTACATTGCTTGCCGGTTTAATTACGGCTTATTTTATCCAAAATTTGGCGGTATTTGATTCCTTGGTGACATATATGGCTTTAATGGTGGCTCTGGGCTTTGTTTATTGGATAACGGAAAACAGGGATATGATTGCCGTCGAAGATGTTCGGCCCGTTGGCCGCGGTTTTACCAATAAAGAAATTTATACGCTAATCGGCGTCGGCGTTATAATGTTTTTTATAATATATCAATATAATATTAAGATGATTAAAATGTTAACCGGGACTATAGACGGCCAGCGCATTTACGCGCAAGGAGATATTGTGGGGACCTATGAAGCGTATCAAAAAGCATTGAGCTACAACACGCCTCTTAATCGCGATAGCCGCGACAGCTTTATCCGCGTAGTTATAGGAGGAAACGCTTTACGAAAAATTGACAAAGGAAAAGCGCGTGAAATTTTAAATTACGCCATTAATTTATCGGATAAAAATCTTAAATATAATCCGCGGGACAGTATGGCGCTTTTGATTAACGCTCAGCTTCTTGACTTGACATCAACTTTTTATAAAAAAAATCCGGATGAATTTTATTATTATTCCAATCGCGCGTTAGAGTCAGTGAATAAATCAATTAAATCAAGTCCGGGACGCATTCCAATTTATTTTCAAAAGGCGCAAATTTACATAACCCGAGGTGAAATTGATAAAGCGATAGAAGCATTAAAATACGCCGAAACCTTAAATGAAGATTATTATGACAGCGTGTGCCGGCTGGCAAGAGTGCGAATTATTGAAAAAAAACCGAAAGGATACGAAGATATGAGCGCGTGCATTGATAAAGGCGGAACAAGCACATTGTCTCCGGCCGGTTTCGTTATTTCGTTAATAAACCATTACGCGGAGAAAAAAGATTGGCCGCGCGTTTTAAAACTTTACGAAAGATTAAGCCGGTTAGACTCCAAAAACGCGAAAGTTTGGGCTAATTTAGCGAATCTATACGCAAAATTCGGAGATAAGAAAAAAGCGGTAAAAGCGGCGCGAAAAACAGGAGAGTTAGACCCGAATATGAAAAAATCGGCAGATGACTTTATTCAGAGATTGGGGGGATAGTTTATTAAGTTTATCAAGTAGAAAGTTTATCAAGTTCATAAAGTTTATCAAGTTTATCAAGTTCATCAAGTTTATCAAGTTCATCAAGTTTATCAAGTTTATCAAGTTTATCAAGTTTATCAAGTTCATAAAGTTTATCAGGTTGAAAGTTTATGCCCCGATGAAATATTTTGTAATCGTAGGGGCGAATGGCATTCGCCCGTATATTGATAGAATCGTATTTTATTGGGTTTGGCGACAGTTCTGTTTTGGGGAAATAAAAAAGTATGTTTATCAATAAACATACTTTTTTTGGTGCCCGGGGAGGGACTTGAACCCTCACTCTCTCGCGAGAACGGGATTTTGAATCCCGCGTGTCTACCAATTCCACCACCCGGGCAATATTTAATAGTATAATTTAAGTTTCCAAAATTGTCAAAGACGAGGGGATGAGGTATAATAGTATTGTATCGTGCGTAACACATAACACATAACATGTAACGCAAACATAATGTTACACGTTACACATTATACGTTACACGAGAAGCCTATGGGTAAAATTATTTCTGTTGTCAATCAGAAGGGCGGAGTGGGGAAGACCACTACCGCGGTGAATTTGGGGGCTTATCTGGCCTTGCTGGGCAAGCATGTTTTACTCGTGGATATTGATCCGCAGGCGAACGCCACTTCTGGCATGGGAATTGACCATAAGAATTTGGAATACGGGCTGTATGAAGCGATAATCGGCGTTAAGCCCATATATGAAATAACAAAACGAACCCTGCAGGACGGATATAAAATCGCGCCGTCAACGGTTTCTTTGGCCGGCGCCGGAATTGAGATGGTTAATATGGAAGACAGAGAGTATAAATTATCCCATATTCTGGAAAGCGTTAAAGACGAATATGACTATATTCTTATTGACGGCCCGCCCTCGCTCGGGCTTTTAACGATTAACAGCTTGGTGGCGGCGGATGAGATTTTAATACCGATTCAGAGTGAATATTACGCTCTGGAGGGCGTTGGTCAGCTATTGAATACAATCGGCTTGGTGCAGGCGAATTTAAAGCCGGAATTGGGGATTATGGGCGCGGTAATTACAATGTTTGACCGCCGCAATAAATTATCAGGATCCGTGATGAACGAGTTGTACCAATATTTTCCCAATAAGGTCTTCCGTTCGGTAATTCCCCGCAGCGTCCGTTTGGCCGAAGCGCCGAGCTACGGCCGTTCCATTCTGCATTACGATCCGAAA
>QIIF01000172.1 GCA_003231075.1 Candidatus Falkowiibacteriota bacterium
TAACAAGATTTAAAAATAAGATAAATAATCTTATTTTTATTATTCCTCTTATTTATTTATTTTAATGTAATCCTTGCCTTGGATGCGGAATGGTTGCCCGCTTCTCGGACAAGGAAAATACTTATGTTAGACAAAAAAGCCAAACAAAAAATTATTAACAAATTCAAGGTTCACGAAACTGACACGGGTTCGTCTCAAGTGCAAATCGCGATTTTGACTGAAGAAATTAAAAGATTGACGGAACATTTAAAAGAGCATAAACATGACCATTCTTCGCGCCGCGGACTTCTTAAAAAAGTGGCGGAAAGGCGCAAGCTATTGAAATACCTGCAAAGAGAAGATGAAAAAACATTTAATGAAATGGCAAAAATATTGAAATTAAATATCGCCAAAAAAATGATCGCGGATGAAGAAGAAAAAAAGCGCAAAGAAGAAGAGCTGTTAAAAGAAGAGGAATTGAAAGAAGAATTAAAAAGAGAAAAAGAAGAAGCGGCGGAAGCAAAAAATTAACACAATGCGAACCTACAAATTTTTATGCGAATTCTACGAACATACGAAGCTACGAATTAAATATTTATAGAATTCGCAAGTTCGTAGAATTCGCGTAATTCGTGGATTCGTATTATACACAAAATGATTAAACACAAAGAACAGCGAGTCGGCGTGTTGGTGGATGTCGCCAATATGTACCACTCGGCGAAAAATTTATATAAAAAAAATGTTAATTTCAGCGAGGTGCTGAAAGAAGCGGTGGCGGGGAGAAAATTGATTCGCGCCACGGCATACGCGATTAAAACCGAAGGCGGAACCGAAATGAATTTTTTTGAAGCATTGAGCCAGCAGGGGTTTGAGGTAAAAATGAAGGATCTGCAAATATTCGCCGGCGGCGCCAAAAAAGCGGATTGGGATGTCGGTATTTCCATTGACGCCATTAAGCTGTCGGAAAAGCTTGATGTCATTGTCTTGGTAAGCGGCGACGGAGATTATCTGCCGCTGATGAATTACATACAAAACACCAAAGGATGTTTGGTTGAGGTGATGGGATTCAGACGCACAACATCCAGTAAATTAATTGAAGAGTCCGATGATTTTGTGGATTTGGGGGAGAATAAAAAGTTTTTATTAAGATAAAGTTAGCTTGTAGCTTGTAGGAAGCAGCTTTTTAAGCATATTAAAATCCTAATAAACTACACCCTACAAGTTAAAAGAAATTAAATAATTAATAAATTAAGCTTGGTTGTCAAACAGATAGCGCTGTGGTTAGTCTGAAATATAACGCCATAGTTCTGTAGTTTGTCGGCCAAGCGAACGAAGTTAAAAGTTGTAAAGTTAAAAGTTTTTAAAGTATAAAATTACTTTATGAACTTTATGAACTTTATGAACTTTTAACTAACAACAGATTATGAAAAACGAAAAAGAGTATTCTATTGAGTGGCTTGGCCGCGAACTCACTATTAAGACAGGCAAATTAGCCAAACAAGCAACCGCGTCCGTCACTGTTCAGTACGGGGATACGGTTGTTTTAGCTACCGTGGTAGCGTCAAAAACCGAACGCGAGGGGATTGATTATTTCCCGCTAATGGTTGATTTTGAAGAAAAATTATACGCCGCCGGAATTATCAAGGGATCGCGCTGGATTAAGCGCGAAGGCCGCCCGACAGACGAAGCGATTTTAACCGGCCGTATGATTGATCGGTCTATCAGACCGTTATTTAACGGAGACGAACGAAAAGATGTGCAGGTAATTATTTCCGTTTTGTCGGCTGACGGTGAAAATGATTTTGATATCGTTTCAATGGCCGCCGCTTCGGCCGTTCTTTCCATCTCCGGCATTAATTGGAAGGGTCCGATCGGAGGCATTAGAGTGGGAATGGACGGGGACGGCAAGTTTATTTTTAACCCTACTTATGAACAAAGGGAAAATAGCAAACTGGACTTAATAGTGTCATCCGCGAAAGACAAGGTTTTAATGATAGAAGCTGGCGGAAATGAAATTAAAGAAGACATAATGTTTGAGGCCATTATGGCCGGGCATAGAGAGCAACAGCCGGTTATTGAATTGATTGAAAAAATGAAAAATGAAATGCCCGCCGTAGAGACGAGGCATACCTCGTCTCTACAAGACGAAAGTGAAATTGAGGCGGCAAAAGAAAGAGAAGAGGTATTCGTGAAAGCCCAAGAATGGCTGAACAACAATATTGAAGGCATTTTATTTGATAAGGAATATTACACTAAAGGTGAAAGAAAAATGGCGGTCAGCGCCATCAAGAATGGATTAGATAAATATTTATTTGAACAAGGAGTTAAAAAAGAAATGCGCGCGAAAGCAAAAAACGCTTTAGTGGAAAAATCAGTTGAAGCGGCAGTCACCAAAGGAATTTTGAAAAATAAAAAACGCGTTGACGGGCGCGCGCTTAATGAAATCAGAAAGTTGTCCACTGAAGCGGCATTGCTTCCGCGCACCCACGGTTCAAGCTTATTCTCCCGCGGCGAAACTCAGGTGATGTCAATTATTACTTTGGGCGCTCCCGGGTTGGAACAGTCATTAGAAGGCATTGAGGGGACCGGCACAAAAAGATTTATGCATCATTATAATTTCCCTCCTTTTTCCGTAGGCGAAGCCAGGCCTATGCGCGGACCGGGCAGGCGGGATATCGGACACGGCGCTTTGGCTGAAAAGGCGCTCAGTCCCATGATCCCGAGCAAAGATGATTTTCCATACACAATCAGGGTGGTAAGCGAAACGCTCGGCTCCAACGGCTCGTCTTCAATGGCTTCAACCTGCGCCGCTTCTTTATCTTTAATGGACGCGGGCGTGCCGATAAAAAAAGCGGTCGCCGGAATTGCCATGGGGATTTCTTCCAACGACGATATGAGCGAATGGGAGGTATTAACCGATATTCAGGATTTGGAAGACGGCAAAGGCGGTATGGATTTTAAGGTCGCCGGCACAAAAGACGGCATTACCGCTATTCAATTAGATACTAAAACATTGGGCATTACCAAGGAAATAATTGAAAAAGCTTTAAAGCAAGGGTTTGAAGCGCGTTTGGAAATATTAAAGGTAATGGACGAGGCGATCAGCCAGCCAAGAGCGGAATTGTCTCAATACGCTCCGAAGATTATCAGTTTTAAGATTGATCCTGATAAAATCAGGGATGTTATCGGCCCGGGCGGGAAAATGATTAATAAAATTATTGAAGAAACGGAAGTATCCATTGATATAGAAGACGACGGTTCGGTATTTATCTGCGGCACTGACCCGGAAAAATCAAAGAAAGCCGAGGAGTGGGTAAAAAATATCGCCCGCAAATTTGAAGCCGGAGAAATTTTTACTGGCCGTGTCGCCCGCATTTTGGACTTCGGCGCTTTTGTGGAATTAACTCCGGGAAACGACGGCATGGTGCATGTCAGCCAACTGGCTCCATACAGAGTCGGAAGCCCGTCTGACTTAATAAAAGAGGGTGATATGGTAACCGTTAAAATTAAAGAAATTGATGATAAGGGCAGAATTAATCTAACCATGCTTGGGCTTAAAGAAAATGAAAATCTTTGGAAAGACGAGAAAGGAAAACAAGAAGGCAACGGCGGAGGCAGTAGTCCAAGATTCGGCGGCAGCGACCGTGAAAGATTTAACAACAGCAGCGGCCGATTCAACAATAAAAGCAGGAATAGATATTAAACAAGTCAAACAGCACAGATAAAAAGCGTCCCGATAAATTTATCGGGACGCTTTTATGTTTTTTAAAGATATTAAGATTTAAAGTTGCTGGATTCAATTAAACTCCCCAGTAACAAACATAAAGATGTAAAATAAAAAATTAAAAATAAGTACATAA